>JAFZMV010000054.1 GCA_017553205.1 Selenomonadaceae bacterium
AATTCTGCTCTAAATTTTTATTGATCTTACTTCAACTTGAATTTTTCGTTGGAACTTTGGAAAAATTCCTCATTCCCAACTCCAAATTTCTCATTGAAGAGACCGCACTAGCAAATACATTGTTCAATTTTCAAGGAACCCGCTGAAGTGAATCAGCTTGCGTATATTACTCCTTTATCCTCCTCTTGTCAACCCCTTTTCTAAAAAATTTTTTAAAACTTTTTCTGCCCCGTCGTTACGCCATTTTTTAGCCTTTCTTGCGGTCTTGCAGATCGAAAATCTCCAAAACTCTAAAATTTTTTTGAAAAATTTCCTCTGAACAGACGAAAAATTTTAATTTGAAAAAATTCTTGCTTTAGAATCAAGGAAGTAATAAACTTTACTTCAAAATATTTATTGGGAGTGTCAGGGAAATTGAACAGAGGAAAATTATTTTGTGCCGTAATTGGTTTATTTTTTTTGGCAGTCAACGCGGAGGCTGTACAAAATTTTCAGGATAGTGCGGCGGCAAACGGACCGATAACACCACAGCCGGCAAATACATCAGAATGGAACTCGACAAATTCAGGATTAAATCCCGGCTATACAGTGCAGCCCATGCAAAATCCTCGTCCCGTTCCGCCCGGTGATGAACTGCCGAACATTACGGCAACTGCGGCGGTAGTTATGGAGGCATCAACGGGGCATGTAATTTATTCAAGAAATCCCGATAAAAAAATGTTCCCCGCAAGTACAACAAAAATGATGACTTTGATAATGGCTCTGGAAAACGGCAAGCCCGATGATATTGTTACAGTCGGAAAAAATGCTTTCGGTGTTGAAGGCTCAACTTTATTTTTGGAAACGGGCGACAAAATTCCGCTGAATGAATTACTTTGCGGAATGATTATGCATTCAGGAAACGATGCGGCGGTTGCAGTTGCCGAACATATTGACGGAGATTCAAAGAGATTTGCCGAACACATGACTAAACGAGCTCACGAACTCGGAGCAACTCATACACAATTTAAAAATCCTCATGGACTTCCCGACGAAAATCATTTTACCACTGCTTATGACTTGGCAACTCTTGCCGCTCATGGTTACTCGCTCGAAAATTTTGAAGAAACTGTCAGCTTGCAGGAAAAAACTTTTCAATGGGTTCATGATCCCGCAAAACTTTTGAGAAGTGAAAATCAAATGCTTTGGATTTATCGCGGAGGAAACGGAGTTAAAACAGGCTACACTGACGCGGCGGGAAGATGTTTGGTAAGTGCGGCAAAAAGAAACGGTATTCAATTAGTTGCGGTCGTATTAGACAGTTATTACATGTGGAATGATTCAATAGCCTTGCTCGATTACGGCTTTGCAAATGTTGACTCCGAAACTGTTATTCGCGGCGGTGAAACTGTAAAAGTCCTTCCCGTCGTTTCAGGACATAAAAAAACTATGGCGGTTAAAACTTCCGAAAAAGTTGTTGTACCCGTTTTTAAGAATGACAGAAATTTTTCTGTTGAGTACGAACTCCCGAAAGTTTTATCCGCTCCGATTAAAAAAGGCGAAACTGTCGGCACTGCTCATGTGATTTTGGACGGAAAAGAAATTGCAACTTCAAATTTAATTGCCGCTGACAGTGATATGCAAAAATCTTTTTTCCGTTTACTTTTGGATAATGTAAAAAAACTTTTCGGTTTTAAAAATTGACAAAGAAAATTTTCAGAACTTTGAAGGAAATTTTAAAATTATGTAAAAAAATAAGTCGAACTATTCTAATAAAATTTTTTAACAGCAAAAGACGCAGGAAAAGTAGGTGACTCAGCGTGAGAAAGACATGAAATCAGCTTATCGGCTACAGGAAGTATAGTTAGAGGTAATTTTTAAGAAAGGAATGATTTTCTAATGGGTTGGATGGACAACATGAAAGTCGCCTACAAATTAGTGCTTTTGAACATTGTAGCACTGATAGGCATGATCGTTATCGGAGTTTTCGGATACGTTGCATTGCAAGAGGCAAAGACGGCTCTTGACAGAATGTATGAAGTAAACTTGAGAAATATTGACTTGGCAGGTCAGTCAAGACATGCAATGCGTATGGCACAGTTGCAGTGCGTATTGGGTTCGACTGCTTCGACTCATAATCTTTGGCAGCAACGCGATGACAGATACAAAGCAAGCGTCAAAGAAATGGACGATCATATCACTGAATACATAAAAATAAATCAGGATACTCCGGAACTTATGCAACAGCTCAGCAAAATTCAGAGTGTTTGGGATACTTTCAAACAAAAGAGCAGTGTACTGATGGCTATGGCAGTACCGGCAAACATTGACGCGGCAGGTTTGGCAGAACACCGCAATAAAGTTTTCGCATACTATGATGCTGAAATTTTACAACTCGGCTTGGACGTTGGTATAGAACTTGAGGAACTTCAGCAACTTTCCCGCGAAATTTCAGAAAAAGAAATTAAAGCCAGTGCAGACGATCTTGATGCTACAACCCGTAATGTTATTATAGCAATGGGACTCTGTGCATTGATACTGATTGTTACAAGTGTTGCGATTACAAAAGCTGTCACTGCTCCTTTGAGTCAGATGATTCACATTTGCGATAAACTTCGCGATGGTGACTTCAGAGATAAAGGAAACACCTCCGAACCTCGTGCAGACGAATTTGGCTTAATGGCTAATGCGGTTTTTGATATGCGTACCACAATTAACCAACTCATGAAAAAGACTTCCGCAACTGCCGAACAGCTTGCCGCATCTTCTCAAGAGTTGACTGCATCTGCTCATCAATCTGCACAAGCATCTGAACAGGTCGCACAGTCCGTTACAAATTCGGCGGCTGCAGTTGCAGAACAGCAACAGAATGTTGCTGACGCTATGGAGGCCGTTGATCACGCAGTTGCGGCAATGAAGGGTTTAAATGAAGCGTCAGTAGTTGTAGCAGAAAAAGTTGATGAGGCGGCACGTCAGGCGGCTTACGGTTCTACTGCTATTGAAACTGCTGTTGAAAAAATTCTCAGTGTTGAGAAAATCGTTAATATCTCCGCAGGCACTGTTGATAAACTTGGTCAGCGTTCAAAAGAAATCGGTCAAATTGTTGAGGCTATCAGCGGAATCGCCGAACAAACAAACTTGCTTGCATTAAACGCAGCTATTGAGGCGGCTCGTGCAGGTGAACATGGTAGAGGATTCGCAGTTGTTGCGGACGAAGTCAGAAAACTTGCTGAAGAATCTCAAAAAGCCGCACAAAAAATCGCAAGTCTTATCGGTGCAATTCAACAAGATACCGATGACGCAGTTGCTTCAATGCATGAAGGTTCAATCGCTGTTAAAGAAGGTACAAAATCTGTTGAAGAACTCCGCACTTCATTTGAAAATATCGGCAATGCGTCAGGACAAGTTACAGACAGAACCCGCTCAATGGCGAAAGATATTGATTCTGTTTCCGGTGATACCGACAGAATCAAGACTCGTTCAATGAAAATTTCTGAAAACAGTAACAGAGTTGCAAGCGAGATGGAATCTGTTTCCGCCGCATCTGAACAACAGTCTGCATCTGCAGGAGAAATTGCATCTGCGTCTGACGCTCTTGCAAATCTCGCTCAAGACTTGCAGAATTCTTTGCAACATTTCAAATTCTAATCTTTAAAGAAAATTTTTAGAAACATAAAAAAACATCTCTCGAAGAAAAATTTGGGAGGTGTTTTTTTTCAGGCTTTATAGAATTCTTTTCTGCAGAAAAATTTTTTCGAGGTGATATTTTGATAACTTTTTTAAAAAAACGTGAAAGAATTTTTTCACTTGATGTATTTCGCGGGCTTGCGATAATAATCATGATTTTCGTAGATGCTCCGCCTGCTCAACCGTATTCTTGGCAGGCTCATGCAGTTTGGGAAGGATTGACTTTAGCAGATTGGGCTTTTCCGGCATTTGTTTTTGCAATGGGAGCGTCTGCGGCAGTTTCAACTTTTCGTCGAAATATTGAAATGAAAAAAATTTTTTTTCGCACGGCAATTTTATTTTTAATCGGCGTTTTATTTAATATGAAATGGCATTTGTTTACATATTTATTTCAAGATAATTTCACGGGAGAAAATTTTTTTGAAAACGCAATAGAACACGGCAGATTTTCGGAATACTTCAACGGCTCGCATTAACGTATTTTCTCGGAATGTTTTTGGCAAAAATCATGAAGAGTGACACAAAAATTTTTTTATCGGCGTTCGGAATTTTGATAATTTATTCTCTCGGTTTTCATTTATATTCGCTTGCCGCACCGTTTGAACAGGCAGACAATATTTCAGGAGCGATTGATAAAATTTTTCCGGGCATAAATCACATTTATTTACCGACTCATGATCCTGAAGGACTTTACGGGACTTTGGCAAGTTCGGCACAGTTTTTATTTGGATTTTTGGCAGGAAAGATTTTGGCGAATAATTCATTTTTAAAAGACAAAATTTTTCTTCTGACTTTGTACGGAATAATTTTTTTAATTTCGGCTTTTGCATGGAATTTTTTTGACATAATCGCAAAAAATATCTGGACTTCGCCATTTGCCTTAATAACTTCAGGCGGTTCAATGATTTTATTTGCCTTTTTTCTAAATCTGTTTGAAAAATTTCCCACAGCAGAAAAATTTTTTCAGCCGATAAGTGCAATGGGAAAAAATCCTTTATTTTTTTTCCTCGCGTCAAATATTTTGGTTGCAATGTTCTGGAACATTTTAGTTGACGGTACTCCCATGTGGATTTGGTTTTGGCAAATAACTTTTCAAGGAATTGTAAACGAAAATTTCAGCGTCATGATTTTTTGTATAATTTGGACTTTACTTTGGATACTTCCCGCCGTTTTTTTTGACAGGCACAGAATTATTATAAAAGTTCCTTCATATTTTAATTAAACTTTAATCAAAGCTAACTTGACAGAAAATATTTCATTAATTATTATTACCTTCAAATTTAAGGGGGTATTTTTTTTGGAAACTTTAAACGGTATGGAGCGTACGCATCATTGTGGCGAACTCCGTAAAACTGACGAAGGAAAAGAAGTTCAACTCGCCGGCTGGGTTTCTCGCAGAAGAGATCACGGCGGTTTAATTTTTGTTGATATGAGAGATCGCAGCGGACTTGCTCAAATTGTTTTTGATGAAGCCGCTATGGGCGAAAATTTCAGCAAAGCGGAAACTTTGAGAAATGAATTTGTTATCGGTATTCGCGGGAAAGTTCGTGCACGTTCTGAAGAAACTGTCAATCCGAAAATGGAAACGGGAGAAATTGAAGTTGTTGTAAACGAACTTAGAATTTTGAACAAGGCAAAAACTCCGCCCTTCTACATTCAAGACGGAGTTGACGTTGATGAAAATGTTCGTCTGCGTTACAGATATTTAGATTTACGCCGCCCTGAAATGCAAAAAAATATTATGCTCCGACATCGTGTTGCAAAAATTATGCGTGACTATTTGGACGAGCATGGATTTTTGGAAATTGAAACTCCGATGCTCTGCCGTTCTACTCCTGAAGGTGCAAGAGATTTTCTTGTTCCCAGTCGTTTAAATCCCGGACAATTTTACGCACTTCCGCAATCTCCGCAAATTTTTAAACAGCTTTTAATGGTCAGCGGCTTTGAAAAATATTTCCAGATTGTTCGTTGTTTCCGTGATGAAGATTTGCGTGCAGATCGTCAGCCGGAATTTACTCAACTTGATATTGAAACTTCATTTTTGAATCAAGACGACATTTTAAATTTGATGGAAGGTTTGATTAAGAGAATTTTTGAACCTACTTTAAATGTTAAAATTGAAACGCCTTTCCAAAGAATGAGTTGGGACGAAGCTATGGAACGTTTCGGCAGTGATAAACCTGATTTAAGATTCGGCATGGAACTTCAAGACATTTCGGAATTTGTCAAAGGCTCGGATTTCAAAGTTTTCACCAGCGTTTTGGAAAACGGCGGACAGGTTAAAGTTATTAAAGTTGACGATTATGCAAATATTCCGCGTAGAGAACTTGACGGACTTGTTGAGTATGTAAAAATTTACGGTGCAAAAGGTCTTGCATGGATTCAATACACCGAAGAGGGAATTAAATCTCCGTTTAAAAAATTCTACAGCGACGAAACTTTTGAACAGATTAAAAATGCAACGGGAGCAAAGACAGGCGATTTATTATTAGTAGTCGGCGATAAACCTGCTGTTGTTGCTCAGGCACTCGGTGAACTTCGTTTAGAAATGGCAAGACGCAGAAATTTAATTGACGAAAATAAACTTTGTTTCTTGTGGATTGTAGATTTCCCGATGTTTGAATACGTCGAAGAAGATAAACGCTATAAAGCAATGCATCACCCGTTTACTGCTCCGCGTGATGAAGATGTTGAATTTTTGTTGACTGATCCCGAAAAAGTTAAAGCAAAGGCTTATGATATTGTTTTGAACGGCGTTGAAGTCGGCGGCGGAAGTTTGAGAATTTATCAAAGCGATTTACAGCAGAAAGTTTTCAAAGCTATCGGCTTGACTGATGAAGAGGCAAGAGCAAAATTTGGTTTCTTGATTGATGCTTTTGAGTATGGAACTCCTCCGCATGGCGGAATTGCTTTCGGTCTTGACAGACTTATCATGCTTATGGCGAAAAGAAAATCTATCCGCGACGTTATTCCATTCCCGAAAACTCAATCTGCAATAGATCCTATGAGTCAGGCACCGAATGAAGTTGACGAAAAACAACTCCGCGAACTTTATATTAAAACTACAGTCAAGAAAAAAACTGTAGAAGAATAACAAGCTGGTGAAAAAAATTGAAAAGTTTGACTAAAAAAATTATTGCAGGATTGATGGCAGGAAGTTTCTTTTTTGTCGGTGCAGGGGAAGTTTATGCGGCAGACGGCAGACCTCCACACCTTCCGCAAAATCATCAACAGACCGAAGAGCAAATTAAAGACTGGGCGAAACATATTTCCGAATGGTCGGGAGTAGCTGAAAAAGATATTGTCGATTCAGTGAAAATCGGAAGAATGTATAACGACATTGAATTTGCCGCCCTGCTTTCAAAAATCAGTAAAAAATCTTTCAAAGATGTTTTGGCAATGAAAACCGACTGGTTCGGCGTTATGAAAAAACTTGGAGTTACTCGCGAAAAATATGAATCTGCTGTCGAAGAATTAGAAATAAAAGACATGTCTAAAGAAGCGGGCATCGACGAGGCAACTACAAAAAGTTTGCTGGAAAAGCATTATCACCCGCGTGACATTGTTATAGCCGGAAAAATTGCCAAAGCCAGTGGAAAAAATATTCAAGAAGTTTTGGACATGAAAAAAATAAATCAACGTTGGATTGACATTGCAAAAGAATTGAACGTTGAACCAAAATTCCCTGAAGGTAATGAAGAACCGCCTGAACATCAAAGACCGCCTCAACCGCCACAAAGGTGAAAAATATCTAAAAATTTTTATGTCAGAGTGGCTATTGCAATTTGTCCCAATAAAAAATCTGCGTTCTATCGCGAAAAATCTATTGCATAGTATCAAACCTTGTGCTAATATACGCTTGATTTTACGGAGGTGTTTTTATGGATATGAGCATAGCGGCATTATCGGTTGACATGAGTTTGGCAAAGACTCAACAGGATTTCGGTGTCGCCGTCATGAAAATGGCAATGGAGGCTGACACCTCAATTATGGAAGAAACTTTGGAAACTGTAGAAAGTCTTGACCCTGCACTTGGCAATAATATTGACATCATGGCGTAAAAGACTTGATTTTTCTAGAGTTTTCTGGTAAATTCCGCAAGTATTTTAATTTAGGAGGTTTTAAAAAATATGACAAAAGCAGAATTGATCGTAAACGTAGCAGAAAAAGCGGGCTTGAACCGCAGAGAATCCGAAAAAGCTGTAAACGCAGTTTTTGACACTTTGAAACAGGCTCTCGTTGAAGGCGACAAAGTTCAGATTATCGGTTTCGGTACTTTTGAAAATCGCACTCGCAGTGCACGCACCGGTCGCAATCCTCGCACTGGCGAACCGATTGAAATCGCAGCTTCCAAACTTCCGTCCTTCAAAGCGGGCAAAGGTCTTAAAGAGGCTGTCAATCCTTGATAGAAATTTCACGGAGTCGAGTAAAAAAATACTCGGCTCTTTTTTTGTGCAAAGGAGGAAAATTTTTTGAAAACTGCTGTAATAACAGGCGGGACTTCGGGTATAGGATTGGCGACGACGAAAAAATTTTTGTCGGAAAATTATAATTGTGTTTTAGTCGGACGAAGTGAAAAAAAATTTATCGCAATTAAAAACGAACTTTTTGGAAATTTTGAATTTTTTTCTGCAGATGTCGGAAAAATTTCAGACTGCGAAAAAATTTTAAAATTTGCCGTCGAAAAATTTGGAGGTGTTGACGTTCTTATAAACAGTGCGGGAATTTACACCGAAGGTGCAATTAATTCGGTTGATGAAAAAATTTTTGACGAAATTTTTAAAACGAATGTCAAAGGAACTTTTTTTATGTGTCGTGCCTGCGTTGACGAACTTATAAAAACTAAAGGCACTATTGTAAATATTTCGAGCGACGCAGGATTTCATGGAAATTATTTTTGTGCTTTGTATTCGGCGAGCAAAGGTGCGGTAATTGCGTTTACAAAATCTCTTGCCCTGGAACTTGCAAATTTTTCCGTTCGCGTGAATTGTGTTGCCCCGGGAGATATTTTAACGCCGATGACAGAAAATCAATTAAAAATTTCGGGCGAAAAAATTTCCGACTTAGAAAAATTTTATCCTCTCGGCAGAATCGGGAAAGCTGAAGAAGTTGCGGAGGCAATTTTTTTTCTTGCGTCGGAAAAATCAAATTTTATTACGGGAGAAATTTTGAAAGTTGACGGCGGATTGACCGCATAAAAAATTATTGCGTGAAAAAATTTTTTCGTGCCTTTCTGATGTCTTTGCTGAATCGTTCCTCTTCGCTGAAAATACAGCCGCAATAATTTTGCCTGTAAAGTCCCAACTGTAAACTTAAATCAATTCCTTCCTGCCAACCTTCGCGAAAATCTTCATAATAAAATTTTACGCCGAATTTTTCCGCAAAATATTCTGCAGTTTTTTTCATCAACTCATGATTTTGATGTATGCTGTAAAAAAGCGTTGAAGTAAAAATTTCAAAATTATTTTCCGCTGCAAATTTCGCAGTTTCTGACAATCTCCACGCATAACAAATTTTACAGCGGGCATGAAATCCGTCAGAAAATTTTATAGTGTCCTCGTCAAAAATTTTTCCGACAGCCTTTGAAGTTTTTTCCAAAAAGTCCCGCAAACCGTAATGATTGTCTATAAAAATTTTCATATCAGATTTTTCGGCAAATTCCCGTGCAGTTTTCAATCTCAGCCGCCATTCTTGATGAGGGTGAATATTCGGGTTAAAAAAATATCCTACAGGTTCAAAATTTTTTTCACGAAGTTTTTTCACGGGATAACACGAACACGGCCCGCAACACATATGCACTAAAATTTTCATAATAAATTCTCCTGCTCAATCCGAATTTTAATTAAATCAGCCGCTTTTTTATGTATCACAACTTGTTCAATAAAATCCGAAAGATAATCATAAAAAATATTTTCGCGGCGACAAAATTCAATCAGTTTTGAAAAATTTTCTTCCGCGTCAATGCCGTATTCAATTCTGTGCAAAATTCTTGAAAGTTCCGCACGAATTTCCGAAGTATAAATTTCTTTCAGTGCGGCAACTTCTGCAGTACATTTCCGAGCCTTAACCAACCAAATTTTTGTGATAAGGTCGTCAGAAAAATTATCAAAGCCGAAATTTTCCCAGCTTTTCACTGCAGAAATTTTTTCTTCAAATCTTTCGTCAGGCAAAAATCTTATCTCTTTATAAATTGCGTCGTCCAAAATTTTTACCACGTCCCACTTTGCCCAAAATCTTTTTTCTTTTGCGGGAAATTCTCCGCGTCGTAAACTTTCCAAAATTCCTATAAATCGCACGTTAAAAAATTTTGTCAGCAAAAATCCCGAATCTTTCAGCAGATGATTTATTTCTAACAAAGTTCTGTAAAAATCCGGTGCAAATGTCAAAATTTCTTCTGCAATTACCACATCGAAAATTTTCGCTTCTGTCGGCAAATTTTTTGTGTAATCTCCCTGCAAAAATTTTATTTTCAAACTTTCGCAAAGCTGGGATTTTTCTTCTGCCAAAAAAAATATTTCTGCATTGGGCATGAGTTTTCTCAAGTCCGTTAAAATTTCTTCGGAATCTATGACTAATGCCGCCGCGTCTTTTGAAAAATTCGGCGGAACAAATTCTAAAATTTTTGAAATTGACATTATAAAATCTCCTCTCAAAAATGAAAAAAACTATGCAGCCGATTATAAAAGTTCGATTCAGGTTGTCAATGAATTTCCTGCAAAGAGTTTTTGTATTACATAAAGTAATTTCTGTGATACAAAAATTATAATGGTCTTGGGTGATGAAAAATGGCGGTAGGACGGCATAAATCTGAAAATTCAAAGAAAAATGTGTTTCATATTCGGCTTACTGACGAAGAACTTGCTGAACTTGAAAACGTCGCGAAAAAGTTAAAAATTTCAAAGACTGATGCGGTTTTACGCGGGATAAAAAATCTTTCACAAATTCAACCGGTTTATTATCGAAATCAAACCGAAAAAAATTCCGAAACATTCTGAAGGAATTACTTGCGAAGATGATTGAAAAATTCTTCTGCGTTGAACAAAAAATTTTCTCTTCGTCAAATAAAAAATCCCAACGACTTTTGTCGAAGGGATTTTTTTGTGGAAAATTTTAAAATTTTTTTTACATGTGATCAATAGATTCAAATTCAAATCGCGGAGTAAAAAATTTTGAAAAAGTTGACGACCTCCAATTTGAAATAATTCTCTCTTTAATTCCGTCGCGTTCTTCAAAATGAGTTTCGGGCATCAAAACTAAAAATTGTTTTTTTCCGTTTTGAGTAACGCAATCACTTTGCTGAAGACTTTCTAAAAGTAATTCTCTGAAAACGTCGAGAGCCTGAGAATTTTCTGTGTCCAAAGTCACCTGCATAATTTGCAAATCTTTTCTGTAATTCACTGAAAATCTTACAAACATTCTATAAACTTCTCTGAATCCGTTTATATCAACAAAATATGCTCTGTTACTTATAAATTTACTTATAAATCTTTCGCCGAAAATTCTTTGAACGTCTAAAAGTTTTTTTCTTTCGGATTGTTTATCATCGCTGCCGTAAAATAAACATTCATGCTTGCTGTTTTGTTTTGCTTCATAAAGAACATTATTTGCTTTATCGCATAAAAGTGAAAAATCTGTTCCGTCATCAGGAACAAAAACAGCACCGGCAGATGCTCCGAATGGAATACTGAGATGTTTTCCGACAATTTTTTCTGCGGCGAGCAATAAATTTTCATTTAGGAGAATATGATTTTCAATGACGACTGATTTATCTTGAATGTCCTGACGAAATACAACAAATGTATCGCCGCCGAGTCTGCCCGCTAAATCTGACGCACAAATTTTTTCTTTAATCAGTTCCGCACAATTAATCAGCATTTTATCTCCGACTTCATGACCGTAAAGATCATTTATGAGCCTGAAAGAATCCAAATCCACAATCATTAAAACGCCTGAATGTTTTCTACAAAATTCACTGATTTTTCTTTGTGCGGCAGATTTATTTAAAAGTCCTGTCAAAGAATCTGTATCAACAGCTTGTTTAAGTCCGAGAATTTTATTTGAATTTTTTATAACATTTTGGATTCTGCGTAACAAAACATCAGCTTTAAAAGGTTTATGAACATAATCATCAACACCAATATCAAAGCCGCGTCTTTCTTTGTCTTCATCTTTATCCGCCGTCATGAAAATTATCGGTACAGGTTCAGAACTTCTTTCCTGCAAAATTCTGTGAAGTTCATAGCCGTCCATATTCGGCATCATTAAATCCGATAATACTAAATCCGGTTTTTCTGTTTCAAATACTTCCAATGCCTCCATGCCTGAAGATGCAGTAACAACTTTGAAATGTTTTGAAATTATCATTGATGCAAGTCGAATCATTACGGGATCATCGTCAACTATCAAAACTTTTTGCATTCTTAAAGTCCCCCTTCCATAAAAAATATACAGAAATTATATCATATAAAAAAAAATTGTCAGCTTTTAATTTCCTTCAATCTTTATGAAACGCAAACTCGAAAAATAAAAATGTTGCAATTTATTTTGTAAAATGCTATAATCGCACACGTTTTACGGGTTGTGGCTCAGTTTGGTAGAGCACCGTGTTCGGGACGCGGGGGTCGCAGGTTCAAATCCTGTCAACCCGACCATTTATTGAAAGTAACAGGTCTTCTGATTTTCGGAAGGCTTTTTTGGTTTATAAAGTAAATTTTTCAGGAAAATGAGGTTTTTTTTATGGAAGTCAAAGTCATGAAAAATATTCTCGGCGAAAATGATAAATTTGCCGAAGAAAACAGAAAAATTTTTGCAGAAAAAAATATTCTCGTTATGAATCTCATGGGTTCGCCGGGCAGCGGTAAAACTTCTCTGCTTGAAAAAATTCTTCAAAAAATTTCTTCTGAATTTAAAACCGCAGTTATTGAAGGAGATTTATTTACAGCAAAAGACGCACAGAGAATTGAAAATCTCAGCGTGGAAGTCGTTCAAATAAATACTTCGGGCGGCTGTCATCTTGACGCACAAATGATTAAACGTGCCGCAGAATCTCTCAACCTCGACGAATTAAATTTTTTAATTATTGAAAACGTCGGAAATTTAGTTTGTCCCGCCGAATTTGATTTGGGAGAAAATTTTAAAACTGCAGTTCTTTCAATCACTGAAGGAGATGACAAACCTTTAAAATATCCGCTAATCTTTAAAGAATCTGAAGTTGTTATTTTGAATAAAATTGATCTTATTCCGTTTACAAATTTTAATTTGAAAAATGCTCGCGAAGATTTAACGACGATTCACCCAAATATAAAAATTTTTGAAACTTCATGCACTAAAGGCGACGGAATGGAAAGTTTCTGCGAATTTCTCAGAACCCGTCTAATATCTAAAGAAATTGCATTGTGACACGAGGAAAGATTTATATTACTCCGACGTTTAAAATTCCTATAAACTTTGAAATGTTTCAAGCGTATACGAAGTTCTTGAAAAATATATTTGGATTTATTGTCGACGGAGTAATATCAAAAATCACTGAAATATTGTTGCTATGCTACTTTATAAAAAATTTTTATCAGAAAGCGGCGTAAAACCCCTAGCTTTAGCTATGGGGATATAAGTCGCAATATTGACTTTCAATAGTACGTATTTTAAAATTCAATCAGAGGTTAGCCTTCCTCTATAAAAAAATAGTGAAAAAACATCAACGGCTCGTACCTTGCAAGTAGTGAAGTCGTTTCGGGTTTGAGGTTGCTCAAGAGTTGTACTCACCCAGACCTTAGGGAGG
>JAFZMV010000004.1 GCA_017553205.1 Selenomonadaceae bacterium
AATATTTGAAACCGAATAACGTCCTTGATAAAATGTGTTCGACATAAGCAATTTCCTTTCCGATGAATTTTTAACAAACACATTTTATCAGAAAAAAATTGCTTATGTTTTTATTTTCGGCACTTTACCAACACGCCCTAAGCAAAATTGAAAATCAAACTGCGTTGACAGCATTTTTATATAATCGAATGAACATTTTTCAATTAAATTTGATTCAACAGCAAAATTTTATAAATCAGTTACAAACAGAAAATCAACAGCTGAAAGAAAAATTACAGAAATAAAAAAAGTCCCTTCGACAAAAAAGTCGTTGGGATTTTTTTTTACTTTTATTTTTGAGTGAAAAATAAAAATCGTACAAAAAATTGGAAAAAATAAGCAATTAAATCAACTTTTTGTCCGTTCTCCCCTTTCACAGGGGGATTTATTTTTGTTTGTACAAAAGAGAAATTCCGTCCCGCAAATTTATTTTCGGACTCCAGCCAGGCAAAGTTTTAAAAGACTTCCAGGGAACCATAATTTCTCGCACTCGATATGGACGACCGCCCCACTCAATAGAAAGTTTTTTGCCGAAAACTTCTTCAAAAATTTTTGCAACCTGTCGCAGAGGAATCGGATTCATTGAAGAAACTCCGTAAGTTCCGCAGTAATCATATTTACTTTCAGAAAGATATTTTCCAGCCAAAACAAAAGCATCAACGACATCATCAATATAAACAATGTCAATCAGCTGACCGCCCGGCGACATTTTTAAAGTTTCTCCGCTTTCAGAAATTTTTTTCAACAACCCCAAAATTTTCCCGCGTTTGTCATCTGCTCCGTAAGTATCAAATAAATGTAGAGCAATACATTTCAAATCGTGAACTTCGGAGTAAAATTTTACAATGTTTTCAAAACATTCTTTAGTAGCCGAGTAAAGATTTGTAGGATTATATTCGGCATCTTCAAAATGCTGACTCATTGTACCGACGTTCACGAAGTTATAAATATTGTTTGCAGACATTGCGTCCAAAAGTTCAGTGCCGAAAGTTATGTTACTCTGAACCAAATATTTTATATCTTCAAAATGGTGAGCGTTCATAAAATTTGTTGCTAAATGATAAACCACATCCGGACGATTATCTTCAACGCACAAATCTGTCACAATATCTAAAACGCTGTTTTTGTCGTCATTCACTAAAAATTTTACATTCTGTTGAAGCTTTTCACTAAGTTCGTTAATTTTGGAAGTAGGGCGAACAATCGCAAAAACTTCATGCCCATCGTTTACCAGTCTTTCACCGAGATGATGACCGATAAAGCCTGTAATACCCGTCATTAAAATTTTCACATCAATGCCTCCTTAAAATTTTCAGGTATATTTTCTCTCATCCTTAATTTATATTCTTCAAGAATTAATTTTTCTTTTTCAGGGGAGTTTTTAAAGCCGGCTGCCGTTTTATAATTTTCCAAAGCTAAATATTTTTTATCAGACATAAGCAAAACTTCCGCCTGCAAAATATAAAAATATTTATGATTCACAAGTCCGGCTCTTGACATTAAATTTATGCACATTTCGTATCTGAACGAATTTTTATTTTCAAGGTGAAATTTTACCATTTTAATAATTCGACTCTTTAGCCATTCTTCAAAATCCGTTGTCAAAACACGATTGTTTTTTTTGCAAAGCTCCAAACATCTCATAATACATCTCGCCTGATTGACATAAATGCCGTCTTTAAATGCGGAGATTATCACGCGTTGAAATGCTACTTCTAAAATTTCAGATTGCAGCTCAGAACTATTTTGAAGCAAAAGAATCTGCCAATAATCGGCAAATAAAGTTCCACAACCGACAAAATCAGTTTTGCCCAATAAATAATTCACAAAAAGTTTCAGCGATTCATTTAAATTTTTGCTTATGATAAGGTGTGGCAGCTGATCGCACATGCTTTTTATGTCCGTAAATTTTTCATTTAGTCGATATCTTTTGTCGTGATAATTTTCGCTCACGAATTGGGCAGTTTCAGGGTGTTTATCGTATTGATGGACCAACGCAGGAATTCCGCCATCACCGCGTAAAATATTTTTACCGTCAAATTTTATCGGATTTAAACTGTGAAACCATTCCGTAGATAAAATGGCTCCTTTCCAACAATCAATAAAAATTTCATTTTCTACAGGAACAAGATGATTGTGAACTATGTAAACATAAACCGCTTGATCTTCCCCATAAAAATCTACATTTCTCGGCATATACTCAATCATCTTTTGTACAAGTATTTTTATTTCATTTGACGAACCAATAACAGTACCTGGACAAACACAAATTTTTTCATCCATTTTGGAGGCTTCTTCCTCATTGAAAGTATCTTTAATCCAATAGTGAATTCCGCCAAAAACTTTTCCGCCCACATCGCCAAAATCTTCGGCATAACCGACATATTTCTTTTCATTTTCAAAACATTTGAAGACATCGTCTTGAAAAATTACATCTCTAGTGTCGCTGATTAAAATTTGTTCGTACTCTTCGTGATGTTCCCCTATATAATCGGCAAACATTTTCCAGCGAGCATTGGCAGGGTGCCTTGTTTTCAGTTCATCTGGAAACGGAAAAATTTTCATCACACCGCCGTGAAAATTTTTTCCGATCTCTTCCAACATGTAACGGGTAAAATCCGAAATATCATCTGCAAACAAAACCAAATCAGCATTTGAAACATTTTGAGTAAAAGAACGAATAAACGGCTCCAAAATGTACCAGCTGTAACCTCTGCCCGAACCTATAACTAAATTTTTCTTAGTATTCACTAAAAAAACACCATTCTTTTAATTTTTTATTTTGACAAAACTTTTTTTACTTTCATCAAATACTAAATTTTTCTCATCTTCACTTTTTGTAGGTTTGATAATTTTTGGTCTGGGAGCAGTGAAAAATTTTGCTTCATTAAGCAGTTTCTTCTTATATTCCCACACCAATTTTTCTTTCTCTTCAACGGTGTTGCTTTTATAGTTCATTGCATTGCAATAATATACCAAAGCGATCTCTCTTTCACCAAAACCACGAAACATTTCAGCCATCAAAAAGAAAAAATACTCATTATCCTTTAAATTCGCCTCAAGCATCAACTGCATACAACCGACATATCTCGGCTCATTATTATGCTCCAAGTGCCAGTCTACAGCTTTGATAATTTTTGATCTCACCCAATCCTCAAAATCGGCAATAATACTGTAATTATTATCTTTACACTGTTTCAAACATTTTACAATAGATTTTCCTTGATTGATATAAAAACCGTCTTTAAAAACAGTTTCTATTAAACTTTGTAACAAAAGCCCCAGCATATCTGCCAAAGGATTACAAATTTTTTTAATTGAAAGAAACTCCCAACAACGAATAATTTCATCAGCATACTTAACGGACTCTGATTGATCCAATAAGTAATTAGCAAAAAACTTAAATGCAAATTCATATTTTTCACTTTTTATCAAAAACGGAAGTTGTTCCATCATGAATTTCACATCAGTAAAATTTTCATTTGGCTCGTAATCACAAGAACGATATAATTCATCAACCAAATTTATCAAAGTTTCTTGTCTGTCATACTGATGAACAACAGCAGGTGCTTTTCCATCACCACGCAAAATCATACTATCCTTGATTTCAATAGGATTATATTCATGAAAAAGATATGAAGTAAAAATTGCCCCCGTCAAACAATCAATTTTGATAATATTTTCAACAGATAAAAGATCATTGTATATCAAATATTGCTCGGTAACTTGATCATTTCCTGTGGTGTACTTGTTTGGATTATACTCAATCATTTTTTTCAAAAAAACTTTCATTTCCTCTGTTGTACCGATGACCGTACCACAACAAATGATTTCTTTATCAGCAAGCCTCTTTGCTTCATTTTCTCCAAAACAATTAGTTATCCAAATGTAATTGAGTTCTACTCCCACTTTGCTCCCGCGTATATCGTCAGCTTCGGTCGTATAACCGATAAAATTTTTTTTGTCTGCGAAAAATTTAAAAACGTCATCTTGAAAAATTAAATCACGAGTATCTGCTACTAAAATTTGATTGTATTCATTTCCATTATTTTCCAAGTAACGCAAAAACATTTTCCAGCGATTATTGACGATAAAACCTTCTTTTAAATCTTCAGGAAAGGGAACAAGTTTAATTTCTCCGCCTTGAATTTCTTTGCCGACTTCTTCCAGCATGTGACGAGTAAAATCTGAAAGTTTGTCAACAAACAAAACAAGATCCGTATTTCTTGCATATTTGACGAAGGAACGGACAAACGGCTCCCAAATATACCAGCCGTAACCCCCTCCAGAACCTATAACTAAATTTTTCTTCAAAAGGCTACCTCCTCAAAAAAATTTTTGAAATTATAACTGAAAATTACAATTTTTTTCTACTTCCGGCAAACCGCATAACGCTTGACTTTACGCCGTTTTCAAAAAATTTGGCTTTGAAAAATTACTATAAATTAAGTAGAAGTTACGCAGGTAGACCACAAATAGACTACAAAAATTAAATTCGATTTATCGCGTCAATGAGTTGCTGAAGTGTCTTGTGAGTATAAACTCGATTTGTTATATCTTTGGAAGTGTGACCGAGAATCAGCTGCCGAATTTTCAGCGGAACTTCCGCGTCGTCCATCATCGTCGCGCAAGTATGTCGTCCGTCGTGCGGCAAATGTTTGGTCGGCAACGAATTTAAAACGGCGTTATGTTTCCAAAAGATATATTTGAATTTTTCATAATACATCGGCTTTCCTTTTCTCATCAGAAGATATTCATTATCAGGATTGTACATTTCCGAAATGAAAGGCAAAATTTTATCAGCAATCGGAATCAGGCGATTTTTGCTTGCCGCTGTTTTTATTCCTCCGCGCATAAATTTTTCTTTCAAATTCACATCTGCGGTTTTCATTTTCAAAAGTTCGGAAGGTCTCAAGCCGCTGTAACATAAAATCAAAGCTATTCTTACTCCAAAATCATCGGTGTTATTCCATAAAGTTTGGAGTTCTTCTTTGGTGAACGGCTGATGAATCTCGCTCTGCTTTGCTTTCGGCAGTTCAACCAATGACGCATAATTTGTAGTAACAATCTCTTGGTCAATGGCATATTTGTACATCATCGTACAAAGCCACTTCATCTGACTTTTGGTGGCATGTCCGAGATTCAAACTGTCAATAACGCTTTGAATGTGCCGCTTGCGAATCTCGTGAAAAGGCATATCGTAAAGCGGCGCAAATTTTTTATATGCCGAAACATATCCGGCAGGTACAGGCTTATCCTTGTACTTTACTTTACACCAACGCTCGTGCAAATCAGCAAAAGTAATTTCGCGAGACGCAAGGTCAAACGGATTCTCATTATAATCCGCCAGTGCCTTCATCGCTTCCTGCCGCGTTTTGAAGTATCCTAAATATTTTTTCTCCTGTTTGCCGTCTTCCGTCCACGAAGTCGTAATTCGAGCGGCATAAGGTTTGCGTCTTTTGCCGCCGAGTTTGATAACAGACCCGTAGCCGTTAGGCAGTTTCAATTAAATCACTCTCCTTAAATTTCAATTTTTTCGGCTAATTTTGCCATTTTTTTATTTTCACGCTCAATCTGCTTAATACTCTTATCAGGAGTAGGCAAATTTTCCGGCAAAGTGCCGCCAAGTTCCTTTATTGTTTGCCTGACTTTTTTTCCAACTTTGTTATGAGCGATATTGGCTTGATTTTTTCCTTGAATATTTTCGCGACGCAATTTTTCATCAGTCTGCGTTATCCTGAAAAGATTTGCGGCAAGTTCCGAACCGCCCATATGGTCGAGTATTTGCTGACTTTTCTTCAAGCCCTTCCTGTCGTGAATATCTTGTGCTGTTAATCCGCCGTATAAACCCTTATAGCCGTAATTATTAAAAATCGCATATTCTTTAGAAGTTTCTACACCGGCATTATGTGCGGCTTCAGCAAGTGATAAATTAGATTTTTTTACCTGCTGGCGAATCATCAAGCGTTTTTGGTCTTCAGTTAATTTTTGATACTCTTCCTCTGTAAGTTCCTGCTGACGTGTCTTGACTGCAAAATATGTTTGTGCCAGTGCAACAGCTTTTTTACGCGAATCACCGTTCATAGCGATTAAATAACACGCATAACGTGAAAGTTCATAGTCGGTCACCTCACGCGCTGAACCGCTACCGAGCGTAACCATTTTCGTGACCCCCCGAAAATGGTTTGACACTGTATTACCGCTACTTTCACAAGCATTTATTGCTCTTTGAAGGGCTTTTGCAAAATACTCCCACCGAGTATAGCTCAGCACAGTTTGTAATTCTCGTGCCGTCCAATACTCTTGACCGTATTCATCGAAATGCTTGATTGATTCAAACAAAGTTTCGTTGATTTTTTCCAATTCGCCCATTAAATCACTCTCCTTTACAAAACGACCCTCCGATTGCGGAGGGCTTTTTTTATTTAAAAATATGCTGACACCACTTGTCTCAATTCACCTTGCAATCTTACTTACAGACAAGGCAATGAAAGTGTAGGATAATAATCTCTGTAGATAGAAACATCGCTTTTCGTGGCGATTCGGTACTCTACCTTTTCAGAAGAAATTTTTTGTCGAGCATTCATGATCTCATAAACTATCTTTAAAATTGTATCCGCTAAGATGTCGCAGTTTTTTAGTCCGGCAGACATAAGTTTTAGAGAAAATTTAAAAAAATCGTAACGCCCAGTCATACTCACAAGCGTATCGACCAATCCTTGAAGTGTGGTTTCAGTCAGCTGAATCTCATGATGTCCTTCGGCTTGATGTTTTTTTTCTGCACCGCGAATTAAAACCCTTAAAATGTCTTTTCGAGCTTTTTCAAAAAGAAGAACTTTTAACGGCAAAAAAAACAACCACCAAAATATCTGAAAAACGAAGACACCAGAAAAAATGACAAATTTAAAACTGCACTTTTCGCCGTACTCCTGACAGCAACGTCCGACAAATCCAAGCAAAAGACCTGACACTATACCAACTGTCACATAAAATAATTCATTGTATAAAGTCATTTTTTTCGCCTCCTCTCAGATACCTGAACTTGTGATGGTTTTAGGACTCCATCCGCCACAACTAATGCCACAGGTATCACCAATATTGACAGTAACAGCGTCTCCAATTCAATTATGGTAACATCGAACAAAACACTTTGTGTAGTCTTCACTGAGTGAGGAAAATTTTCCATATCTAATTCAAACGCATCACATAATCCGAACAATCCAAGTAAACACAGAGCTACAGAAAAAACTACTCCGACCAAATTAACTTTTTCTCTCCAACTTGACTTGCCAATCGTAATTACGCGATTTAAATATGTTGACCAAAAATCGTAACCCAAACTTGCACCCAAAATGACCAAATTGCGAAAAAACTCAAATCCATTTGAAGGCTTATAGACGACGACACAACAAGAAAGAATCACGACAAGGATATGAATAATGTGCGTTCCCAACACCAATACTCCTCGTTTTCTTCACAATGCATGATTATCCTGCACACGATTTTAAATCCATCATTTGCAAAACGTAAAAATCTAGCATTTCATTTTTTAATAGTCTTCATTTTTCACCTCCATCAATCTTTCAAAACTACGGATTACAAACACCGCACGGAACATAACCGTCAGCAATGCAAGCATCGCGCGATTCATAAGGAACAAAATGCGCGGCGTTAGGATGTTTTATCGTCCGGCAGTCCGAAAAATGAAATTTGCCGGATTTCGTGTTCGCCAAATACGTTGACGCTAAAGTCGGCGTTACAAACACAAAAAGCGCAATCAACGCCAAGAACGCCACAAAAACTTTTTTCATATTAACCAGTCCTTACCTTGAAAAAATTTTTCAAAATTTGCATTTAGAAACCTCCGCCTATGTTATACACTAACGGAATACAAAATCTTTGCTATTTTCTCTGCGAAAAAATGCCGACAGTTTTCTTTAATGTGTCGATTTGTTCGCTTAAAATTTGGTTTTCCTCTTGAAGTTCACGCACTCTTTCGTCGGCTGTTTTATTCAATTCGTCCTCTAAGTTAATAATTTTGTCTTCGGCTTTTTGCAACTCGGCAATCAAAGGTGCAACGAGCCAATCATTCAGCACAGAAATTTTAACTTCAATCGTATCGGCAACAACACGCGGCGACTGCTTTTCAGTGATTACCATTCGCACAGCGTCGCTTTTAAATTTTTCGCTGTACCTGTGACCTTGCCTGTAATTACTCATATTTAAACACCTCACATCGCCAAAGTTGCCGTCACATCTGCCTTTTCGCTTGCGGAATGACGCATTAAAAATTCATCTTCAGCGTCCAATTTTTGCCGAATCAATCTGTATTCTTCTTCGAGTGCATCCCATTCTTTTTTGAACTCAGGATTTTTCAAATGCTCATTGAGTGAATCACGAAAATTTTTCATTTTAAACACTTCCTTTGAAGATAATCGGCTCGATATTTTTTAGCCAAAGCAATTTCATCAGGCGGCGTTTCCTGCGTTTTCTTCACGAAACCGTTCGTCAAAATAATTTTCTTTCCTACCACGAAAAAATACAAAACTCTCGAAATGTCATTGCCGACTTTGGCACGAACTTGAAAAATTCCGTCGTCAAGATGTTCGGAGTGTGGCATTCTCAAGGCATTTCCTTTTTCTGCAAGCAATCCAATTTCGCGATAAATTTTTGCCTGCATCTTCATATTTTGCGAATCAATAAATTCTTCCGCAGGTGCGCGACCTTCAGCCGTTTCATAAAAAATAACTTCAAAATTTGCCATTTTTCCTTACATCGCCAAAGTCGTCGTCGGAATGGACGCTCGCGCTACATTCAACTGTCCTATCATATCCATAATTATTTTTTTTCCGCCGTCGTTAAGAGCACGATAACCATTTAATAAAAGAGTTTCGTCTTTACCAAGTTGCGGTTCAAATGAGACGGCTTGTTTTTCGTTCCCAAGGAGATAATCAATCGACACATTAAAAAGATTGGCAAGTTCGTTCAATTTACGAACCGGCTTATTTTCACCATTTTCATATTTAAGATATGTCGTTCTCCCCACTCCGATTAAATTTGCCACGTCTGCCTGTGACCATTCTCTTGCTTCTCGCAGTGCCTTCAACCTTTTTCCTGTCAATGTCATTTCAATCACCCCTTTTCAATGGCATTATATGTTATTTTTAATAACTTTTAAAGAGGTGATAAAAAATTACTTAAATTATTGACAAGTTATTTTTTATAACGTATAATCTCATTCGTTAAGTTATAAAAAATCACGCTAATAAGAAGGTGATAAAGTGCAAAAATATTTCGCTAGTTTACCTGAACTTCGCAAGAAAAAAAATCTCACACAAGAACAGCTGGCTGAAATGCTTGGAGTTAATCGAACTACTGTTACTTTGTGGGAGCTTGGAATAAATATTACTCCGACGATTAAAATTACCAAAAACTGTGAGAAATTTTTAGCAGACGTGAAATGCGAATAGAATCTCACGAAAAAAATTTAGTATTTATTGTCGTCGGAGTAATATTATCGTGGGGTATTTTTCAATGACCGATGTTTGGTAGTCATTCATCGTTTTGCGGTCGCCGAGTTGAAATCCACAATAAATTTTGAAAAAGTTATCCAATTCGCCGCCAATTGACTGTAAGAGATAAGTGTATTCAACAGAATAGGTCGAAAAATTGTCTTCTGACAATTCTACATAGTTGGCGGTCTGCAAAAATTTATTCTCCAACAGCAAATAATACCGCCAATAATTTTTGATAAAGTCATCGTAGGTAAATATAAAAACCACTCCTCTCAAGAAGGGCGGATAAACCGCCCAATGTTCTTTCAAAATTAAATCCTCTGCGGATTGTCACAGAATCGAGGTGAGAAAATGAAAGTCAACCTAAGTTTTGAAGGCAATGTAAAAGAAATAGCTGTCCTGCTGAATGAATTAGCGGAGCGGCTTGAAAAACAAGAATTAGAATCAGTTAATCAGCAACTTCGGACGCTTCAAATGCTGAATGCCAAGCAAGCAATGCTTCGGTCGAAACTGAACGAATCGGAGAAAGTGCCACAACATCATCAGCCCGAAGATAAAACATCTCAAATTTAGCAGTCTTACCTGTATTGTCGGTAAAATCCACTTCGTGCAAAATTATAAAATTATCCATATTTGCCGAGTGATTTGTACAATTACCTTCGATAGTGCCAATAGGTGTCAAAAAAACAAATCTGACAGTTTCGTCTGTGGCAATAGAAACAGCACTTTCAATAAATAAAGACAGTTCGTTCTTGGAAATTTTCTTTTGACTTTGCGATGGTAACTGTAAGCTACGCTCCAAAGATTCTATCAGTTTATTTAAATCCGTACCACGCAATAAAATCACGCTCCTTTCACAATCTCTGCGGATTGTCACTGCGACCAACCAAATAATCAAGGCTCACGTTGAAAAAATCTGCAAGCGAAATAAGCGTGGAGGCAGACGGCTCACGTTCTCCAGTTTCGTAACGCTGGTATGTACGAAGCGGAATACCTGCATTGCCAGCAATTTGTCTCTGAGTAAGATTATTGGAAGTCTTTAAATCAGCTAATCTTTTGCTAACCATATTCATAAAAACCCCCTCCTCAAAAATTTTTTCAGGTTTAAAAAAAAGTTCTTGACAAAACGCCCAAACGGGCGTAAGATACGCACAACGGAACGCCCAAACGGGCGTAAGATAAAAGAAGGTGAGCGAGGTGAAAAAAAGCCTAACACTCAAAGCGGCTCGTGAAAAGTCCGGCAAGACACAAAAACAAGTCGCTGACGAAGTAAAACTCAACATTCGTGTATATCAGAAATACGAATACGGTGCAGGTGCAAACACAATTCAGGCAGCAATCCGAATTGCAAAATCACTTGGTACAACAGTTGAGCATTTATGGGGTAATACACCAGTCAATTCATTTTAGCACAAAAACAAATTTTTTGGGAGAGGGTTTTTTATGAAAATCACACGACTTAAAGCGAAACGTGGCGGGCGTTACTGCATAGACGGCGAAATTGTAAGCCGCGACACGTTGGACGAAATTTGCAAAAAATTTCTGAACGCCGAAGGATTGGCGGCGATGTGGCACAAGGTGATTGACAGCGGCGTGTGCGTTATCGACCTTGATTTTGACAGAGACGAAAACAAAATTCTTGCAATTAAAAATGCGGAGTTGGCGAAGGAACGCGAAAAAAACGCCGCACTCGAAAAGAAATTGATGCAGTTCAAAATCAAGGCGGCAAAATACGACGGATTGATTTCAGCGATGAGAACTCAGACAGTGTGAGAGGAGAGGGACGAAATGACAAAGGCAACAGCAGAAGCGATTAAAGCGGAAGTTATTAAAGTTTATATCGCAAACACTTATATTTTCAGAGGCGGTTCACTTCACCACTCTGACAAAGAATTTAAGACCGCAATTGCGGCTTATAAGTATCTTCACAAAAAAATGATTAACTATGCAGGGACTACCGACGCAACTCAGACAATCGAAGAATATGACGGCAAAACGTCAACAGAAATCTATGAAAACAGCACCAACGGCACAGAAGAAAAAACAACAAATGCCGAAATTCAAACTTTAATTGACAAATGGAACGCTGAGATTGACGCTCGTATTACGGCGAAAGAGACCAACGCTTTAATGATTGCCTATCTTGGTGAGTACGCGGTAAGCGTGGACGCTCAGGAAGTTGCGATTGACGCGGAAATTGAGAACGCAGAAAAATCGGAGGAAGTTGAAGAAGTCGACACTGCCGACAATACGGAGGAAGTCGAAGAAATCGAGGCACAGGCAACGGTCGACATTGAGAACCCGAAAGAAAACATCGGCACAAAATTTGAAACAAAACTTGATGAAGGTACATTTACCACTTCACTTATCGTTAGCAAAGACAATAAAAAAATTATCGAACTGTATTATATAGATGGTACACGGGCGTTTCATAAAAATTTCGGATAAAAATGATACACTCTGAAAAAAAATAGGTAGTGACTGAAAATGCAAGAATATTTTTCCGAAATAGAAGATCCGCGTCATGCAGGTTATGTGAAACATAAATTGACAGACGTA
>JAFZMV010000055.1 GCA_017553205.1 Selenomonadaceae bacterium
TTATCGAAAGATTTTTTAATCGCATCAAACACTACAGACACATTGCAACACGTTACGACAAATTGTCCGTTTGCTTTTTAAATTTTGTTCTTCTTGCCACCGTCATGATAAAAATTTAGACTTTACCAACACGCCCTAGTAGACTAACTATTAAGAGTCAAGGAAAATTTTGAAAAGGTTCACCAGTTTTTTTGAGGTGGCAAATGATGCAAAGAAGTTTTTTGGCAACGTGAGAAAGTGCAACAAACACGGGCGTTTCATAAAATTTATACTGTATTTTCCTGCAATTTCTGTGTATGTGCGTGTATAAATTTTGAGTTATTGCCTTGTTGGAATGACCTAATTTTCTCACTATTATTTTTGGCACTGTACCATTTTCAATCAACATTGTTGCATGAGTGTGTCGAAATCAAGTTTTTTTTTGAAATTATGCAACGCTTAACAATATTTGTCGGAGATATTTTTTTTGTAAAATTTTTTTAATTAACCTTGACTGACATAACTGCGAATATTTTCAGGAATTTTATCCCATTCGACATTATTTGCAGAAATATTTTTTTTCAAACTGTACGCCGCTGCAATTCCTGCCGCCTCGCCTATGCTCATACAAGTCGGCTGAATTCTCATCGACGCTTGCAAAATAAAACTCGCACTTATGCAACGACCTGTCACAATTAAATTTGAAATTTTTTCTGTAACAAGTGAACGATAAGGGATTTCATAAAATGCACCTTTTGGCAATTTTTCCGAAACTTTTTCGCCGTGTGCGTCAATAAACCAAGCCGTGCGACAAACTGCGTCAGGAAATTTGCTTTGGTTGTGATAATCGTCCTCCACCAAATAATATTTTCCTTTAATTCGCCAAGATTCTCTCGCACCCAAAATTGCCGCCTCTCGACTTATATAAGCATTTTCAAATCCCGGCAAATGTTTTACCAAATAATTTGCCATATTTCTCATCATTTTTCTGCCATAAGTTACTGCTTGACTGTATTCAATCGCATCAGTTGATTTAAATTTTACGGGAATTTCAGGAAAATTGCATGACATCACGCCTTTTTTTCCGATTATCGCATAAGCCTGCATATATTCCGCTTCTTCTTGCGTAAGTTCTCCGCTTTCAACGCCGTCCGCCATCAATTTTTCCAATTTATAACGCTGTTTTCTGTGCATTGCCTCAGCAATTTCTAAATAAGGCAAATCCGATTTACACCAATCTTCTTGCAAATCAATCACAACATATTTATAAAGTTTTTCTATGTCAATTCCGCCCATTTCAAATCGAAAACTCATCGGCTGATTATTTCCTGTTTTTTCGTAACCGCGTTCATAATCAACTCCGACATTTCTTGATAAATATGCGTCGCCAGTCGAATCTATAAAAATTTTTGATTTTATCGCCGCAAGTCCTTCGATAGTTTTCACAATGACAGCAGAAATTTTTTTATTTGAACTAATCGCATCAATCAAATCAGTTTGATATAAAATTTTTACGCGATTTTCTTCGCACATTTCATCATAAATTAAACTCAAAATTTCTGGATTGTGCCAAGTTTGCCCGGTTACTTTGTCGTCGTAATCAATTCCTTTTGCAAGAAGTCGTTTTTTTATTTCTGCAACGTAAGGAGTATCAGAATTTGGTGCGTGAGTTTGCATAAAAGGATAAACGCAACCTAAAACTGCAAGTCCTCCGAGTGAAATTCCTCTTTCAATTAAAACAGTTTTTGCTCCATTTTTTGCAGAATTTATCGCCGCCGCAGTTCCAGAAGGTCCTCCGCCGCAAACACAAACATCAACATCATATAAAATCGGAATTTCTTTGCCGGCATATTTAATTTTTTCTCCGGAAATTTTTTCTGCAGCCTCAACTTTTTCAAATGAAGGATTTAAAAAAGCTCCCGCAGTCGTCAAGCCCGCAATTTTCATAAAATCTCGACGAGAAATCGGAATTGAAAAATTTTTCATCATAATACCTCCAAAAATTTTTTATATTATAGCATAAAAACTTTTGCATAAAGAAACATTTTTCTTTATAATAAAAGAATCGGGGAGATGATTTAATGCATTGGTTAATTTTATTTGCCGCAGGACTTTTTGAAGTTGTTTGGGCTGTCAGTTTGAAATTTACTGAAGGTTTTACAAAACTTTTGCCGAGCGTTGTGACTGTCGTCGGAACAATTTTAAGTTTTGTTTTGTTGTCGATTGCGATGAAAAAATTGCCGCTTTCTGTTTCTTACGCAATTTGGACAGGAATAGGAACAATCGGCACGGTTTTAGTCGGGATTTTTTATTTTCAAGAAAGTTTTTCAATTTTTCATGGAATTTGTCTTGTGATGATTCTCTGCGGAATTATCGGGCTGAGATTGCTGAGTTAATTAAAAATTTGCAAAAAAATTTCCTCCAATATGGAGGATTTTTTTATTTTAAAAAATTATGTTAAAAAATTTCATTCACAGAAATATTTTCTTTCTGCATTTTCAAAAGAATTTCATCAATAAGCTCCGCAAAATTTTTCATCGCATTTTCCGAATAATTTCCGGTGTCATAGTCCAACTCAACAAAAGTTTTTCCGTCCTCCGAAACTGTAATCTCAATATCCAAAATATTTTGCGATGCCGCCCATAATTTTCTTTCAACTTCTTCAACTTCGCAGTGCAAATCTCCAAATTTTAAATAATGTTGCACGCCCAAATTTTTTTTCTGAAAAATAAAAGTCGCACAATCGTCCTCAAATCCTCCGTCATAAACAAAATCCAAACCTCTGCGATAATTTATTCCTTCAGTCATTTTTTCTTGCAAATTTTTCAAAAAATCTTCGAGAGAAATATTTTCTGAAAAATCCATTGCAATCGGCAACTGCTCAATCATCAATCCAACAAGCCGCATTTCTTTGGAATTTGTTCGCCCGTTGTGAATCCAAGTCATCAAAGATTTTTTTGAATTTGTACTTTTCGCAATCGCAAACATACTCGCCGCCATATAAAAATATGATTCTTTATTGCCTTTGTCTTTAAAAAATTCTTGCGTAATATTTTTAAATTCATAGAAAAAATTTCCCTTTTTCCACGAAGATTTTTCGGAAATATCATAAGGCGGCAAATTTTTTTCATTTCCAAAATTTTTCAGCATTTCACGCCAATAATTTCTGTCATTTTCAATTTTTTCCGGCGGAATTTTTATTTCTTCGGCAATAAAATCTGCGTAACTTAATGGATTTTTTATTTTTTTGCCTTTGTAAATCAAATCAACTTCACGCATAGTCAACATAACAATGCCAACGCCGTCAATAATTGAGTGGTGAACTTCTCCATAAAAATAATTTGCCGAAGGAGTTTTAAAAATATATGCTCTGTAAAGTGAATTATTTATCAAAAAAAACGGTTCCGCCAAAAAATTTTTAAAATTTTTAAATTCTTCATCGCTCCACTCTTCGACTTTAACAGGAAAAAA
>JAFZMV010000056.1 GCA_017553205.1 Selenomonadaceae bacterium
AACCATAAGCCGTAGAGCTACAAGTTAGGATTTACGCTCGCAGGTACCTATATTTTCGCAGGTAACGTAGTCAGTTAAGACTTAAGCTAGTCAATCAGGACTTTTTGCAAGCCCCCGCCTTTAGGCGTGGGGTTATTGACCTTTAAAAATAAAATTTTTTCAAATAGTGAACCATTTCAACATATTTATTCTTGCAAGCGACATTATTCCCGATTTTAATAAAATCAAGACAAGGGCTGAGCCAATCAGTCCAAATTTTTTTATAAATTTCATTGGCATTGGTAAGTTTGTTAATATTCGCAACAATCTGTGGAGCAATTTCGTAATATTCTTCAATCAAATTTTTTCCGTCCGATTGTAAAGTAAGCCAATTATCTCGGAAATTTCTGAAAGCAGTCAACTCAAAGCAGTCGTCAGGTTTATTGAAACTTCCGCAAACGGCTGTCGTTATAAAGCAAGGTCCGCTGCTTGAAGATTCATTAAAACCGGATTGAACCAACTTTGCTAAAGTTTGGACGGCTTTTTTAGAATCCGCCCCTTCTGCTTTAATAGTCATGTTTGTGCCTTTGACTAATCCCGAACTCATAATCATCAAAATACTCTTGCCATCTATAACTTTGCCTTTTGCCTGAATTTTAATCTTGGATTTAAAACCTTCTGCAGTGAGTACGAACAGAGACGCAGTTCGTACATTAAACCCATTATCATTTACAACCGTAACTGTAGTGCTTGCAGTTCTTCCGTCAAATTCAATGTCATCTGCCAAAGTATTGTAAGAAATATCAGAGGGCTGACCGTTATAGTAAATACCCGATTCATTACAAATTTCTTGTGCTTCATTATGACCAGCTTCAGCTGCTTTTATTAACCATTCTTGAGCTTTATCAACATCTTTTCTTACCCAAATACCGTCTTTATGCATTGTTGCCAAATTGAACATTGCATTGGCATTACCTTTGTCAGCCGCTTGGAGGAAGTACTGAAGAGCCTTCCCATAATCCCCTACATAAACAAGGTAAAATTCTCCCAAATCATTTATCGCACTAACGTTCCCAAGTTCAACAGCTTTTTTGTACCAAGATTCCGCTCTGTCATAATCTCCGTTTTTTTCGTACATGTAAGCAAGATTACGCATTGCAGAGGTATTTCCTAAATCGGCGGCTTTTTCGTACAACTCAAACGCTTTATCAAAATCTTGAGGAGTACCCTCGCCGTTATAGTACATGTCGGCAAGGTATGTAACTGCATCATTATCTCCTTTCATAACGGCTTTTCTAAAACATTCAAATGCCTTTTGTGGATTTACAGTTGTGCCACCACCTTTAAGATACATCAAACCTAGCGCGATAGTTGCCTTAAAGATTTCGGCTTTCTCGGCTTCTTGGAGCAAGTTGAATGCTTTGTAGAGATTTTTTTCAGTTCCAGCACCGCAATTATACAGCCACGCCAAATCATATGACGCGTGGACATTTCCGCTGTCGTAAGATTTTTTACACCACTTGAAAGCCTCATTAAGATTTTTTTCTGTCCCCTTGCCGTCATAATACATTTGTCCCAATTTATTCATAGCTTCGGAATGACCGAGTTCGGCGGCTTTTTTGTACAAGCCAAAGGCTGCTGAGTAATCTTTTTTGACATATTCCTCTTGCTCTGCTAGCTTAAAAAATTCTTCTGCCTGATTTTCGGAAGATTTTTTTTGCGGAGTTGAAGGGAAAAATTTCGGCTCCGGCTGATTTTGCCCGAAAAGTTTTTGATACGCGTCATCAAATTTGACGTTCACGAATTTAATTTTGCGTGCGTCGAAGTCAATAATTTCTTTGCTTGGGATAACCGCAACCGCATTGCCTACGCCGATATAAGTTTTGTTTTCGTCGGCAATCGGAAAATCTTCAAAAGTGTTGTCGCAAAGATAAATTTCGTCAAATTCTTCGTCAAGCAAGTCAATAAGTTCATCGCGATCAAACGCCGCCTGCCGAAATTTTTTCAGAATTCGTTTGTCGTCGGTAATACGTTTGAAATTGTCAAATTTTTCTTGTTCTTCGGAATCTTTGGGTTGCCAATCTGAATTATCTTCATCAGATTCTGTTGGAATGTACTCAACCGAAAAAATATCGCAGATTTTTTTGCGAACATCAGAATCATCTTTTGAAAGTGCGGAAATTTGCCCTGCTTGAATGTAACGATAATCTTGACACCAAGTCAAAAGTTTGCCGTCAATAAAGAAATTATAAATTTCCTCCATATCCCAATTTTTTTGAACATCGGCAATAGTTCTGCAAGCCGCCCCGTTCAAAATAAGCGGCATTTTAATTTTTTTAGCCATTTATCGTTCCACCTTTAATATTTACAGATATTCTTTTATTCAAAATATCCTGCCTCTGCAAACAAAGCTCCGTCTATTTTATTTTCTGACAGATAAATACTCACACTAAATTTTTTTGAAGTTAAACTTTCTGAATCCTCTTCATATGTCGGATCTTTGCCTTTAATCCACTTTACAGCCGCTTTATAGTCTTTTGGAAGTTTTTCCCCGTCAACAATTATTTCAGTTTCGTCCGAAAAAATTTCCATAGCTATCAAACGATTATCTGGAGTATAAAAGACATTACATTCATTATAAGCGTCCATAGTATTTTTACTGAATGGAGTTTTTTTTATTTCTTCAAAATTTGAGCCCAAAACAACTCTAACATCTTTTCTGATTGTTCCAAAACGAATGTCATTGATGGATTCTGTTAATTTCACTTTAAAAATTTTCATTCAATTTTCCCCTCCTTTTTAAGATCATAAATGTATTTTTGCGCAGATTCAATTTCTTTATCATATTTGTTGCCAAATTTTGAGTGAATATCGTCTACGTCCATTTGAAAAGCCCCCATAAAATCTCCTTTATCAATTTTTTCTTTCTGTGCATTTCGATACTCGGCGGCTTCCAGAGTTTTACCGCAACTGGCTGTTTTACGATGATCCGCCTTTTCCATAGCGATGGCAGGTCCGTCATTAACATCTAAGTACGAAACACTTTTTGCAGGCATATGATGAACTTCTACATCAGTAATTTCATTTTTTACTACCTGATTGCGTACATCTTTGTAACTGCCACCTAATTTATCGGGAGTTATTTCATTAGCCGAATCTTCCTTGAAATTTTCTGCAGATTCATTTTCATGTACAGTATCAGCCTTTTCAACTTCAACATTTTTTTCAAGATTATTCATAAAGTTTTCTGACGATTCTTTTGCAAGCACAGAATCAGGTTTTGCAACCTCAATATTTTTTTCAAGTTGAGATGAATTAGTTTCAACATTTCCGACAGAAGTTTTCTCAAGTGAACTGTCCATTTTTTCAAAATTCATAAATATCACCTTTCACCGAATATTTTTCTCAACAGATTTTATCGGAAAGGATTCAGGTAAAACACTTTCAAAAAGTTTTTCCATACATTCAGTAACCTCTGAGAAAACAGAAATATCAAACTGCCCTTTCAGTAAGTTTTTCGCAATTTCAATAATTTCATCGCGCTTTGCAGCTTGATCGACTACATTGCCAAGCACATAATTTAACAAGACAACTTTATGAGAATCGTTGAGCAACTTGCCTTCAAGAACATTTTCAAAAATATAACAGGCTTTTTCGCTGAGATTTAACGTGGCGTACCATTTGCGAATTTCATTTTTATCTTTAGTATTAAATTTAATTTCCCGAATGTCTAAAGCAGCCTCTAAAAATTTTTTAATTGAAGTAAGCTCGCTATCCTGCCAAGCAAAATTTGGTTGGGGATAAATTTCTTTTAAGGGATGTTCTCTGTCAAATTTATCGACCTTGCAAAGTACAGCTTCTGCCCAATCATTTTGAAAAACTGCCGCTACTCCGCGTTCAAGTTTTGCAAGTTCATCAATCTGAACGTCTTTTAAGCCTGCCGCCAATCCGACAAATTCACGATCATTTGAATCGGGCAAACGCAAAATAATTTTTGTATTAGTGTTACGAATAACTGAAGAATCCAACATATTCGGCGATTGATCCGCAATGATGAAACCTTCGCCATAAGTACGCATTTCTGCTATTGCGTTTGAAATCATTTGTACAGACTGCCCTTGCAAATTTGAACTTTCTTGAGATTGTTCAGTTGATGTTTTACGCAATAAATTATGCGCCTCTTCTAAAATTGTTACATGTCTTAATGCGCTGTTTGAAGATACATCTTCGGACATTCTGTATTCTTGTAATTTGAGTATTAAAATACCCATTAACAAAGATTTTGTTTCTTGAGAACCGACTCTGCTGAGATCAAGTATTGCCGATTGATTCAATAATTTTTTAAGTGAAATATCATCATTAAAAATTAAGCCGTGAATACCGCGTGTCAATGAACGCACTCTTGTAACCAACGCGCCTTTGTAATCACTGCTTGTATCTGAAGAATACGCCGAAGAATCTATGACTTTCGGCAAAACTTTTAAAACTGTATCAAAAGTCGGGAAACTGCCGGGATTTTTAGATAATTTTAAATTCCAGCCGCAAGCCTCATAAGATTTTTCAATGGCTTCACGCAGAACTGCAGGCATAGCCGCATACATTGGCCAGCAAGCATTAAAAATTTCTACAAGTCTGTCGATATGTTCCAACACATGGACATCATCGGGAAAACTGAAAGGATTGAGTTGCAAAAGATTCGGAGTTTTATAAGGATTTGTTCCGTAAGTTGTGACATCTTGCAAGCCGCCAAAAGCATCTTTGTACTCGCCTTTTGCCGGTTCAATCACAAGCCAAGAAATATGTTTGTTGCTAAGTTCATGCAAAATTTTGTAAACAGCATTTGATTTACCCGCGCCGGTTGAACCCGTGATAAATGTATGCGCAGTCATTTTGTCCACATCTAATTTTACGGGCAAATTTGAAGTCTGTCCCATGTGATAAATTTTGCCTAGTGTTATATTGGATTGTTCATTTTGATTTCTGCAGATAACTTCTCGACCGAAACTTGCATAATTATCTACCAAAACTCCGGGCAGACTTTTTTGCGGAAGTCCTGCCGCTATTGTTAATTCGCTCGTACTCAACATTGCGGCTGGTGTAACGCTTATTTGAACATCATTAAACATTTTAAAAACAGGGTGCGTCATGTGTTCGATATAAGGTTTCAACAAATTAACTTTTTCTTTATCGCTCCAAACACTTACGGCGGAATTTTCTATACCGGAATTTTTACCGCGAATTAAAGCCTTGTAATTACTAGCAACCAATTGGCTCGTATGAGAATCGTCTGCGATAACGTAAGCCGCAGAATTCCACAAACCTATATCGGCGCACTCGTCCAAACGTTTCAAATGTTCATCAATACGATTGAGCAAACTCTGAATTGAACGATTTTCCATGTGTACTGTATGCGCAATGCTACTTCCTGTCGTCGAAGTATTTCCCTTTGTTTCAGAGTGAGTTTCACCCTCAGACTTGCCTTTGGTATCTGTTTTGCCTTTCGTGTCAGTTTCCTGATAACTAGTGCCCGTGTTTTTTGTATCATTAGTGGATTTTGCTTCGCTGTGAGTTTTGGAATAATTGATACCGGCATTTAATCCGACAGTTTTGGTAAATGTTTCTGTTATAGATTTTGAAATTCCACCTGTCAGTCCGCCTATAAATGAACTCACGATTGCTCCTACTCCACCAGTTGCTAAACCTACTGCCGCGCCTAAAACTTTTCCGATTCCCAAACTCAAAGAACCGCCATGAGTTTTGGCGACTGCACTTGATATACTACCTTCCATACCTACATTAACGCCTTTTGTCGTTCCGTCAGTTATGGTTGTGCCTTCGGAATGTGCATAACTTTCGCTCGTGCCGTTGCTGACCGCGTGCGAATTACTCAATGCAACACTTTGCGTAACGGTTTTTGTTATACCGTCCGTAATTGAATCTGTGACAGCTTGACTTTCATTTGAGCCATAATTTATTTCAGTTTTTGCAAGAGGAACAAGCTGAGTATAAAGTTGTTCATAGCCACTGCGCGTAATTGCCAAGTCTTCCACTGAAATTGGATTGGCAACTATAATCATTGTAAAATTTTTTCCGCGTGAAGTCTCAAGAAGTTTTTCAAGCCCCTGTACAAAATCGCCTGATTTCATTGTGTGACCTTCGCGAAAATTTGCGACGCTTGTAACAGCCGAAATACTGGATTTTCCTTCCGTTTCAAAAATGCTCTCTACAATATTTGAAACTTCTGAATTTCTCATTCTCTGCACATTTGTACCTGGAAAATTTCCCTGTAAAGCATGATTTAAAATATCTGCCGACACGCCTTTATTTCTCGTGCCAATGTAAAAATTCATTTGCGTTTCATTGCTTTTAATCATCAAAATAACCGAACCGCCGCAATTATGCAACGCACTGTAAACATTCAAAAGTTTTTCTTGGTTATTTTCTTCTTTATCGTAAATAATGCGATCCACATGAAACATTCTGACATCATCACAATTTTTTATCTCGGCAAGTTCCGCGTTTGACTCTGAAAGCGGCACAATGTCAAACTGATTCAAATTAGCCAAATATTTTTTATTTAACATGCCGTCCGCCAAAGTGTAAGCGGTCACTAAATCAACAATTTTTTCCGGCGAAAAATTTTTAACTACTGATTTTTGCTCGTCCATGCTATCGCTCCTCCTGCCGCCACTGCTATCCCGACTCCTAATGTCGGTCCTCCGATAATAAATCCTGCCCCCGTTACCACTGCCGCTCCCACAACTTTCAGTGGCAAAGAAAGTCCCGGACTCTCTGAAGACCTCCTTGATGTACGCCGCGTTTGATTCGTTGCAGAATGCTGTGGGGTTGTTGAGGACTGATTTTCTTTTTGAACCGATTGAACAGTTGTCGGCTGAGTTTTTGGCATTGACTGAACGGGATAAATTTTACGCCCTACTTTTTTCAACTCTTCAATGCGCTCACGGCAAAAATTATCCATAAGCGAAACGTTAATGTAGGTCCAATAACTTTGATCCCATTCCGATTCAGGCTTGAAAGTTTCTCCGTCGAAGGTGTCGTAGAGTCCCGAAATATTTTGAGATTCTACATACTTTAAGCCCTCCTCAAATTCACCTGTCGAAAAATTGCGATCCTTCAAGTTTATTGAAGTCAGCGCAGTTTTTATTGCGGTAAGATTTTTTTCTGCGACCGCACTCATTAAATTTTTATCCATAATATTCTCCTCACACTTTCAATACGTCATCAAGCTGTTTTTTGAAATTGTTGAGCCAAACTTTTTTATCTTCGTCCTGCTGGATTTTTTTGTCGAGTTCCGCTTTGCTCTGAGTGGTATTTTCCATGTCATGAATTTTCGCCTGAATAAATTTATCCAACTTGTCGAGTTCGCCGACAAAATAAGCCTTAAATTCTTCCGCCTGTTCCAATGCCGCCTCACCGATTTTAACGATATTTTCGTTCATGTTCATTCTGAGCGGATAAAAATATTCATCAATAATACTGTTAATGTCCGCAATTTTGTTTTCAACAGCAATTTCTTCCCAAACTGGCTCTTCATGTTCACGAAACCAAGTCCAAGGTTTAAACCATTTACTGTCACTGACAACTTTTGTTCCCACCTGAACAGTTTTATAATAAGTTTCAGTTCTTGTAAATTTATCAACGATGCTCTTTACATCGGGCAAATTTATGGTCAAAATTTCTTTGGGAACACTGAAAAATTTATCGCCGTCCACAATAGAAGACTTCGGCATAATATCATGCACATAAGATTTATATTCGTCCAAAATTTTCTTCGCACTCTGAACAATAGATTCATTAACAATTTTTTCAAGATCAGTTTGAATATCCGCCTGCAAATTAGGTATCAATTTTTTCATTTCTTTTAAGGATTTTTGAGCCTCTTCAGGCTTAACTGTGTCGTTTGCATACGGAGAAAAATGAGTATCAAAGCCGCCGTCACATTTTGTACGCACAGCACGAATTTGTTTTGTAATGTCTTTGCTGATGTCCATGCGCTCAATTCTTTCTCTGAATTTTGCCGCCTCATTACCTTTTGCAAGTTCTGCAGAAATTCTTTGAAGTTGCTGATTTATTTTTTGACGCACGGCATCATTTTTCTGCCAGGACTCTTCCAACTGTGCCATCAAATTTTTCTCGTCGATTTTATTTTTAAAAGTGTCAACTGCCTCTTTAATTTTGTTGGAAAGGGCGTATTTATTCATATACTCAACGATAGATTTTTCAAGCGACGGAATACCCGTATGTATCAAAGTAACTTCGTCAACATTTTTATCGGCTTCGGCAACATCCAAATCTGCCTCAACATCTGCGCGAATCGAAAGACTGAGCGGCGCATATTTTTCAAATTGCATTTCAGGAATTTCAAAAGTAAATTTGCTATTTCTTAAATTTTTGACTTGTTGGCGCGTGAAAGTCTGTCCCGCACGATCCATGCGAATAAGTTTTGCAAACTCCGCAGAAATCGGATAAACATTTGCATCCTCTATTCCCTTGTCTGCAAGATATTCTTTCGCCGTTTTGATAATTTTTTCTACGGAGTCGCCTTTTTCGGGATCAAGCATGTCACTTTTATTTACAGCGAAAATAAATCTGTCGCGTGCTTGTTTACCATGTTTTTCCTTGACTGTTTTGGCTACCACCTCAAATAAATGCTCATCATCATTTGTGAAAAGTTGCGTCGCATTCATAACATAAATGACCATCGGCATGGATTCATTTTTTATAACTCTATAAGTAGCACGTTGATGATCTTCATTTCTGGAATTATTCGGACCCGGCGTATCAATCAAAACCAACTGCATATTTGCATCATCAGTAAAAGGAATGTTGCCTTTAATGTAAATATCTTGAACATTCTCGTCAGAATTGTACTGATCCATTTCTTGAGCGGTTAAATTTTTGCTGGAATGAATTTCGGAACCGGATTTATTTTTGCAAACAGCAGTGAAATTTTTCATTTCCGGCACATCTTCGATACGCGCAATAGTAGCCGTGCAAGCCTCATTTTTTGAGGGCAAAAGCTCACGACCGAGAAAAGAATTTAACAGCGTAGATTTTCCGCTACTCATGGTTGCTATAACGTTGACCTCAAACTGAGTGGAGATTGCCTTTTGAAAACTTTTTTGAATTTCAGGGTCTTTTAAATCTTCAAAAGGCGAATTGTTTTTAAGCTCATCAAACAGTTCAATGAGTTTTTTCAAACGCAAAGTTCCGCCCTCAACTAAAATAGGAGTTTCAAGCTCAACTTTTACCGCATTGGCAACTTTTTTGTAATCATTCACTGCCGCGACAATATCGTTGTAGTCGAGCTGTGTCCCTTTGAACTGCAGGGAAATATCGTCATTACATTCTTTATCAAGAAGAGGAAACAACTGATACAGCCAATTTTGTAAACGCTGATAACATTTCGACTCCAATTCTCCGCCATGTGAGATAGGTTTGCCGTTGATCGTAATAACAGTTTCAATTAAAAACGGATTATACTGCAAAAAAACTTTTTTCATTTATCTGACCTCCCTAAATTTATTGTTTATAAAATTTTCCAACTCACAAATACCGGTTTTTTGAATGGCTTTGTACAAATCGGAAATTTTATAGTTTTCATCTCTAAAACTTATAATTTCATCCTCTCCCGTGAAAGGCAGAATTTTTAAATCTTTTGAAACTTGAAAATCATCTTCTATAAAACGGTCATATAAAAATTTAAGTCTGATATTTTCTAAACGCGTAAATTTTTTGCGCTTAATTAACTTGCGAAAAAGCAATGCGGCTTCAGTGGATATTGGAAATATGTTAAAGTTTTGAAATCCCAACTCTGAAAGATATTTTTTTATTCCGGAGATAACTTCAGAAATATCTTCGCGCTCTGAATCGAATGAATCTAATTTGTTTACCGCAAAAATGATTTCTACAGAATATTTCTCAAAAATTTCAGCATTCAGCCATATCAATAAATTTTTTTCGTCGATTGTGCCGATAGCTTCTGCGTTAATTACAAAAATAATCAAATTCGAAACATATTCCTTTAAAAAATTTTGCGTAATTTTAATGTGTTCTACATTGTCTGCACTGTTTGTACCAGGCGTATCATTCAAAACGATCGGCACGAAAATATTCATCAATTCCCCAACTAAATAAATTTGAGAAATTTCCATGTCGTTATTCCAATCTCTTAAAGTTTTATAACTGCGCATGGGAATTTCTGTAATTTTTCCATCTGTTGTCAATTTACAGGCAATTAAATCATCACCGACAGAATAATTCAGTAAAGAAATAATTTTAGCCGTGCAAGAAAAATTACTTGAAGGTATATAGCTGTTACCAAGAAGAGCATTTATAAGAGTAGATTTTCCCGCACTCATTGTTGCACACAGAGCTATTTGAGGAACTTTAATCCACGTTAAATTCATTATTATTTGCCTTTCTTTCTTCCACTGAGCAAATCATCAATCGAACATCGCAAAGCGTCTGCAATTTTCAGCAATTTGTCCGTACGGGGATTAGCCGCGCCGCTTTCCCACTTCGTTACAGCCGTGCGATTAACTCCAACTAATAAAGCCAATTCGGACTGCTTAAGATTACGCTTTTTTCGGAATTTCCTGATCTGATTCATACGCCTCCCCCCTTAAATTTTTTATTATTTTATGTGAAAGTAATTATCCTGTCAACATAAAGGTGAATTTTCTTTACGACTTATCACAAGAAAATTTTTCACCTATAATTTTTGGCAAGGAGTTGGTCTTCATGGACATTACTGCTTATCGTTTACGCGAATTGCGTGAAAAGAAAGGGCTTTCACAAAGAGAAGTTGCCGAGCGAATCGGAGTTACTCGTGCCGCTTATAACAAGTACGAGTGCGGAGCGAGTAAACCCATTCGCCGCTTGAATATGTTGTCCGCGTTATTTGGCGTTTCGGCGGACTATATTCTCGGTAAAAATGAAACTGACTTTGAATCTGAAGTTCATGACGTTAATCCCAAAACTCATGCTCAAGTTAAGAAGTACATGCGTTTAAGTGATTTTGGTAAGGAAATTGTTGACATAACACTTGACGCTGTTTTTGAACGTGAAAAGGAGTTTTCAAGTAACCAAAGTTAGTGTTTGTTTTTCACCTATTTGTATTATAAACCATAGAATTTGATTTTTGTTGTTCTCTCAGCCCAGTTTTCAAAAATTTTTTGCAAACAAAAAAGACTGCCCGATTTTGGACAGCCTTTTTCATTTTTGCAGAATCGGAATAAGAAAATTTTTAATCTCTTCGGATTTATTTTTTAATTCTTCGCGAAATTTTTTCAAATAATGTTCTCGAATTATTTTGTGAATATTTTCTCGCAGGTCGTCACTTGTTTTGGTAAAAAATTCCGTCGCCCACAAAATATCTCCGAACATCACATCAACAGCTTTATCAATGTGAAAAGCATATTTTCTTGGAACATTTCGCATTGAAGTTTTCTGCGTTTCAACATAATCCAAGTAAGCCTCAAGCCCTTTGTCAGAATGGAGCGATTCAATTTTTTCTCGAACTTTCTCCACATAATCAAATTTTATTTTTTCAAACTCAGGAACGCATTTAAATTCAAGTAAATTTTTTGGAATGTCTTTCACATCGAACAGAGAAAAAATTTCTGCAATTTGCTTTTCAACTTCACGATTTGTTTTGTGATAAAAATTTTCTTTGGCAATTTCGTAAGTACAAAAATTTTTTAACTGCCTTTTTTCATACATCGCCCAAACTTTCTTTATGTATTCGTCCATTTTTGAAAAAATATGCTCATCAAAAGACAACGCACCGGCAATAAATGCAGACTTTTCATCATCATAAATATATTGATAATCATCAGGATAGTTTAATCTTTTCGCCAAGCTGTAATTTTTTTTACGAAAATAATAATCTTCAACATCTGGCAGAATAATTTTGAAAGACAATAATTTTTCATGCAAAATTTCTTCTAAATTCTGTTCATCAAAATTTTTTCTAAAAAGATTTTTCAAGCTGCCAAGAAAATTATTTTTTCCTTGCAGTTCAAATAAAATTTCGTCCACACTTTGAAAGCGTTCATCGGGATTAAAATTTGTCGCCTTACGAATAATTTTTTGAAGTCGTGAAGATTTTGGCTGAAAAAGTTGCAAAGTCGCCCCGACTGCATAAATATCGCTCCTGCAATCAGTTTGAGAAAATCCATATTGTTCCGGCGGAGCATAACCTCTCGTTCCCAGCCATTCAGTGTCTGAAAAAATATTTTCTTTCATCTGTCGAGCAATGCCGAAGTCAATCAATTTTATAATTTCGTCATTTGTCAGAATCAGATTGGACGGCTTAATATCGCGGTGGATTATTTTATTTTTATGCAGAATTTTTAAACATTGGCAAAGTTGACGAAGAATCGAAAAAATTTTTTCATCTGACAAAATTTCTCCGCAATCCAAAATTTCCGACAAATTTTTCCCTGCAATATGTTCTTCAATTATAAAATCTTCAAAAATATGATAAATTTGAGGAATGTACGGATTTTTTAGTTTTTTCAAGTTTTTATAAAGTTCAATCGAATCTGCACGAATATTCTTCATAATGCAGAGCCGACGATTTTTTTTGTCGTAAATCAGCGAAACATTTTCTTTTAACTTTTCTATCAATGTATAGTTTGTTTCCAAAAACTTTTGTATCATCAAAATTGACCTCTGAAAAAATTTTGTATATTCTACACGACAAGGAGGAATTTTCCATGTACAAAAAAGACACAGAAAAACTTTTGGCAGAAATTAAATCTGACAGCAATATGCAAAAATTTCTGATTCAAAATAAAAATGAATTGACAAAACCCCTGCACGTTTATTTGACTGAACTTTTGCAAGCCAAAAATTTAAATAAAGCTCAAGTTATAAAAAAATCACTTATCAATACAAATTATGCTTACCATATTTTTGAAGGAAAGAAAAAAAATCCTTCACGAGATAAAGTTATTTCTCTCGGTCTTGCAATGAATTTAAATCTCGAAGAAATTCAATATTTGTTGAGATATGCTTGTGTCGGTGCGTTGTATCCGCGTAATAGTCGTGACGCTGTAATCATTTCTGCAGTTGAGCAAAATTTTTCTGTTGACGAAACAAATTTATTTTTGGAAAAAATGAACGAGCCAGCTTTGAAGTAAAATTTTTGAATACACAACATTTGGTAATCACTTCCAACGTTATTTAAATTAACATAAAAGTAATGAAATTTCCGTAATTTCAAATATTTTTAAAAAGGAGTGACAAAAAATGTTGCCGGTTTTACAACGCATACCTACACCGTTTCCGCAAAAATCCTTATCAGTGTCGGAAACTGCGTATTTATTAAATTGCAGTGACCAGACCGTTTACAAACTTATAAAATCAAAGGATTTGAAAGCCTACAAAATTTCTCCGCATGGATATTGGCGGGTTTTGGTAGAAAGTATTTACGATTATCAAACTTCAAAAATTGTTGATGACTATGCTAAAAAATTAGGTAATCCGGAATAATTATTTTCTTGCTTGCAAAAACGAGGTATCAGATTCGACCTGTATTTTTTTATTAGGGGGAACGGATGTTATGTACAACGATTCTGAAGATTTGATAAACGTTGACGAGCTTTGCGAATGGCTCATGATCGGAAAAACCACTGCCTATCAGTTGTTAGCTTCGGGCGAAATAAAATGCTTTAGAATTAATAGAATTTGGAAAATTCCACGCTCCAGTGTCAATGAATATATCAAAAATAAAAGCCATTGTTCAGATGACTAAAATTTTCAAGCCTTTTATATGGTAACAAAAAAATTTCTGAAAAAACAAGACTTCAACTATTCCATATTCTAAATACTTCCCGAAAAAGTTGAAAGCCGATTTTTCTTCTTGTGTGACTTTTATATTTTTTTATGTTATCATTCCTAAAAAGTCTATGGTGTAGACTAAAAATTTGAAAGGAGTTTTATATATGGAGAATTTGGAAACCAATATTACGAGTATTCTTTTAACAGAAATTGATCCCGACGCTATTGAAATTACCAATATCAGAAAAGTTGATGAAACTTCAACTAATTTTCAGACATTGAAAACCCATATTAAAACTTATGGACAGCGTGAACCTATTCTTGTTCGCAGATACCGCGACAATGAAAGACACGCTGAAGGCACTATTTACGGCATCGTTGACGGTCATCACAGATTCGCCGTAACTAAATCATTAAATCAAACAGAAATTAAAGCTGAAATCATTGAAACCAAAAATGAACTTGATGATTTAATTCGGGCTGCAGGGGCAAATTTCACTCATAAATCCTTAGTAGCATGGGAAATGGGTAAAATTCTTCGCGATATTAAAGAAAAAAGTGAAACCAAAAGAAAACTCGAAGATATTGCCGCTGATTTTGGTATTGCTCGCTCCACTGCTTTCAAATATCAAGCTGCATATATGAATTACAAACATGCTCAAAAAAATAAAAATAAATCGATAACTCAACACGTTGAATTTAATCTCGATAAACTTCAGGAAAAATTTAATGAAATTGTACGAAATACTGAAATCCCTGATGATTTTAAAATTTGTGAAACTAAAATAAAAGAAATTAACGAAATCCTCAACATGTTCATCTCTTACAAACGTACTCTACGCGATAAAATGACTGAACTTAAAAAATCAGAAAACGAACAAACACCTAATGAATTTTCTAAAACTGACTCCGTAAATTGAATTTTTACTTTGCACGCACGGACACGCACAGAGAATAATTTTTTCCTGCTTAAAAAGGACTAAATCTCCAGTGTTTTGACAGGATAAAAAATTCTCCGTGCGTGCGTGTCTGTGCATTGAGGTTATAAATTTTGCCTAATTTGCGAAATTCCGTATTTTTTTAAAATTTCACTTACCTCTCTCTTAAGTTCACGCAGTTTTTCGTAATCAATAGCCAATCTTTTGCCGTTCATAATATCGATGTTATTTAAAATGAAATGACTGTGAAGCCACTCGCCTTTATCAAAATGCACAGCCATGACTACTTGCCTCCAACCATAAAATCTCGATATGATTTCCGCTATCTCTGAATTTGCATAAAAAAATATTTCAGTGTTTATATTTTCCCACGATTCAGGGCTTATTATCAAATGATAAAAATTTCGCCCGTTTTCCTGATCCCACATTTTTTTGACTGCGACCATTTCTTCGTAAGTGTTTTCTGTAGATAAGCTCGCTCCATAAATATATTTTTCTTCCGTTGCTGTCGGTCGTTTTATGTAATTTAATCTGTCATAAAGCATATAATCATCACTATTTCCGCTGACTATTTTAAAAATTGACATCGAACTATCTCCAATTTATTTTTTTTTACTTTTTCCCAATATCTTTCTTCAATGTTTTCCAATGTCATGTTGGTTTTGGTGACGAGCGGTTGAATCATCGACAGATTTTTTTTATTACAAAATCTTTGCAAATCTTCAAGATTTTGATTGATTTTATTTAAATCTTTGCGTACCGCCATTGTATCCTGATTTATTGCGTCGTGTGCTTTGGCTACTATTTCAATGAGTTGCTTTCCGTTGTAAAGCGTCCTGACTTCTCCTTCTAAAATTAGTTTTTCCAGATAGGTTGTTTTCGAGATTCCAGCCTTGCGAGCGTCATCTGTCAATTTTCCCATTGCCTCATCACTAAGTCGAAACGAATGAATCTTGTTCATTTTTTTACCTCCGCAATTCATTTTTTCCTTTTGTATTACATAAACTATCTTGTTTAAATACACCATACCTATTGGCTACAAAACTCTACCAACTTGATACTTCTAAGTTTATTTTTTGACTTCCATAACATTAACCAGCATTAAACATATGTATATAAATTTAAACAAGTCTATTGAATTTCATTTAGATTTATTTAATTTACAATTATGTTAATAAGAAATTAAAAAATCACAGACCTGAGTGGTCTGTGATTTTCCCATGTTTTGTATGTTCTTATTTTTTTCATTCTTTCAAGATTACAAATTATCTTTTATTCTCAAATTGTAAATGGTTTTGTCGCTGACTCGTTCTGATTTTAAGCGTACTCCAAAATGAACTTTCAAATCTTTTCCAAGTTGTTGTGTGTTGGTAAGCAGTGTGGAATCAATTTTTTTGATTTCATTTGCGATTGTTTCAATGGTCATATCAGAATTGCAACCTTCCGTCAGTTCGTAAAGTTCATCGACAATTTTAAAAAGTTTTGCTTTCATCGTGGAAGAAAAGTCCCCACCTTTAAGTTTGATTTCCGCAACCTTTTTTTTTTCCGTGTCTGTAAATGACTCCTGTGAGTTATTGATGCCTGTGGTCACCACTTCCGGATCGTTCAACTTCGGATTGCAACAAAATCTTCTTCCATTTCTAAAAACTTCCCCAAATGCGTTTAACGACTTGCAAATAATTCCAAGTTTCTCTTTCTCAAAAAAATCATCTTCAAAATGCCCAACGTTTGCCTCGTTGTCCATCGCCTTTTTGAACGGTACAACCAGCAAACGATTTATCAACGCAGGTTCTACAAAACCGTTATTTCCCGACGTGATTGCATAGTTCGTAGCTATTATGAGTTTCGTAGCGTTTCCGTTGCTGTTGATATTGCCGTCAGCGAAAGATTTCAAATAACTGGTCTGAACAGAAGCGAGTTTTTTGTCGGCTGAATCATTAACGCAAATCAAATGCTTTAAATTCATAGCATTTTTAAACTGGTCACTGGTCACTTCACTGACAGTATTTACAAAATCAACGTCTATTTCAGAGAGCAATCTTGAAATAATTTTCATCAGCCTCGTTTTTCCACCGTTCGACACTCCTTGAAAGACAAAAATTCTTTTCAACAGTGTTGTATTTGAGATGACTGCACCTATGATTTCGTAGATCAGTTTTTTTATCATCTCATCACGAGCTGTTATATCGTCGAGCAATTCTTCAAATACTGTTGGTTCATTACAATCTTCGTACGTGATGTTTAAGGAATATGTATTAAAAAGATTTGCATTAGGCAAACAATTATAAAAGCCGATTGGTTGAAAATAAAAAATGCCATTATTCAAACGCAGATGTTGCTCCTGCAATATTGTTAAATTTGAAAACTGCAACTCAGGAATCTTGTGCTTTAATTTTATGATCATGCGTTCAAGTGTTTTACTCGGAATATCATCGATTCGCTCTCCAATTCTTAAATAAAGCCAATCTTTGAAATTTTCGATAAGTTGGTTTTCTCGGAACTCAACATGACGGTTGATTGATTCGTCGCGTAACATATAGATCCAACCACCACGAGTGTCACTTGAACGCACCTTTACGGCTTTTGATTCTTCGCTAAATTCGTCGTTGAACTTATCGAGTTCCTCAATAGAAAAAATATTGGCAGAAATCGGAATCGTCGCCTCTGCTACCGGCTGAGAGTTATTTTTTAGGTTTTGCATGGATACTGCATAATAAAAATCCATTTGACGCTCTTCAAATCGTTTTTGCAGTTCGATTTGATTTTTTATTATCAAATAATTCAAATGTTGAGCTTGACCTGCTCTCAACCCTGCCAGATGTAGCAAATGTAACGGCACATTATCGTAAAATCTTGGTTTATGATTTGGATCGTTCGCACTGTAAAAATTTGGTTGTGTCACCGCTGGAGAGTTCATGGGTGGCAATACCGTCGGGGATTGAGTAGCAGATTGAGATTGAACACTATTTGAAGTGTTACGATTTTTGGGGTGATTCGGATCGCTTTCGACAATTTCAATTTTTCCTTCAGATTTTTTAAACTCTTCCATTTTAAATTCCTCCTAAAAAAGTCGCCGCTTCAAATGGAAGCGGCGATGCAACTAAATTAAAACTCAACATGAAAATTTGTAATGCCGTTTCTGTCTGTCCACTTTTGAAACACTCTACGGAAAAACTTTTTTCGATAGTCGTGCCATGCTTCGTACAAGCCCAACTGTGCCGCGACTTTTTCAAACTCCGAATCAGGATAATCATCTGCGTCCAGAGCTTCGAGCAAGTCCTCTTCGCCGAGCTCTTCAGCAAATTGTGCCATGAGGTTGCAATTTTCATGCTTAGTGAAATAGGGCAGCTCAACAAAACGGTCGGGATTTCGCTTCACCAACTTGATGAGGCGTTCCTCATATCTGGTTGGCATTTCGCCAACTTCATAGACATTGAGAGCCAAACACGTTCCGGTCACGCGATCGAAATAAACGACACTCAAAGGTCGATCGTCCCACGTCGGTATGTCCGTTGAGTAGTTATAACCATTTTGGGCATCCGTTTTACAGGGTGCAAAGAAACTTACATCTGTCATAATAAAAACTCCTTTAAAAAAATTTTTATTTCATCTCAAGGAACTTGGTGTCTTCGTATTACTCCGACGATTAAAATTACCAAAAACTGTGAGAAATTTTTAGCAGACGTGAAATGCGAATAGAATCTCACGAAAAAAATTTAGTATTTATTGTCGCCGGAGTAATAATGATACACTATTACATTATTACTGGTACATTTTTTATTGACGATTATGACGAAGAAAAAAAAGTAATCGGTTGTGATGTTATTGTAAAACTCTAAACGCTGTATTTATGGCGTTATTTTTTTGTTCGTGTTAATATAAGACTTAAAAGAGAGGTACAAGCTAATGGAAAAAAAATCTCAGAATTTGCCAAATGTTATCGAAATGGAAAAAGCTGTTTTGGGAGCAATGATTTTGAAAGACGGCTTAATTATTCCGAAAGTCACTTCGATTTTACAAGAAGAGGATTTTTATAGACCAGAACACAGGTTGATTTTTCGCAGAATTTTAGGCATTTTTGACAGAGGAATTACTCCGAATATTCTTTCACTCATCGAAGAACTCAGACAAAACAACGAAATTGAAAAAATCGGAATACCTTTAGTAACGTCACTTGCTGACGCAAACTATACAACAGCTTTTGCAGAAATTCATTCTAAAAAAATTAAAGAAAAGTCTATTCTCAGGAGGTTGATTGAAGTGAGCGAACAAATTTCTTATGAGGCATCAACGGATTTAAAACCGCTCAACGAAATTTTGGAACTTGCAGAAAGTAAATTGAGCGAAGTAAAAACCAAATCAGAAACGCCAAAATCATTTGGTTTTTCGGATTTTTTCTCAAATGTTTTTGAAAACGACATTGAAAATATGAAAAAATATTCCAATCGCAGTACAGGATTTTCAAATATCGACAAGGTTCAGATATTCAGTCCGGGACTTTATGTGTTGGGGGGACTTCCGGCACTCGGCAAAACGACCTTTGCATGGCAAATGCTGTAACAACTGGCAAGAAACGGCGAAAAATGTATTTATTGTAGTTACGAGATGAGCAAGTTTGAATTGTTCACAAAATCAATCGCCAGAGAGCTGTTTCAAAAAGACCGTTCGACCAAAATTACTGCCTCAGAAATCAGACGAGGAAACACGTCTAAAGCTACACAGAATATTATAAATGTATTTTCAAATTCAAATTTTGACTTGAGAGTTATGGAACTTCAAGAGCAGGACATCGATTCTTTGCTGTCAGAACTGAAGAAAAACTGCATAGGTAAAGCACCAGTCATTGTTTTAGACTATCTTCAAATCATTCCGGTAAAGTCTACGGACAACTCACAAAAACAGGCGATTGATGAAATTGTCCGCAAGTTGAAAAATTTTCAACGAGAAACAAACACGACGTTTATTGTGATTAGCAGTTTTAATCGAGCCAATTATGCTCAACAAGTTGCATTTGAAAGTTTTAAGGAAAGCGGAAATATTGAGTATTCGGCAGATGTTGTCTGGGGACTACAGTTTTATTGCACGAAAAATTTGCGTGACGGTTCAATTTCAAAAAATCGTGAAGTGATAGAGGAGGCGAAAAAAGCAAATCCGCGACAGATTCAGTTGAGTTGTTTGAAGAATAGACAGGGTACAAATTATCAAGTTTTCTTTAATTATTATCCGGCAAATGATTTATTTGAAGTTTGCGAGGAGAAAGAATTTCAAGAATTCATATTTCCCACTAAGAAAATGAATAACAAACGTTCCATACAATAACCAAAATTTATTTCAAGGAGGCTATTTTTGTGCGTAACGTAAATATTTTTCCGTCAAGAAAAAGAGTGGACGTAAATGACATATTGACTGAAACCATTTATTACTACGATGGGGAATTCTACGAGAAGTTGATTACTACTGATAAAAAGACCCAAATTGTTGAAAAATCGCATCATAAAAAGATGGGCGATATTGTTACTACAGTTGGATTGAGTTTAATTAACGATTACACGGATACAACACCACTTAATCAATTCGATCGCATAGTTTTAGCTGCATGTATTTCCGAGTGGGAAATTGGCAACAACTACACTACTCCAAACATAATCTATCGTCATCTTACCGGTAAAACTAAAAGCAATGAATCTCCAGAACCTGCACAAGAAAAAGCAATATTGGAATCTATTCGTAAATTGATGGGATTAGAAATTACGATTAACATGGTTGAAACATGCGAAAATTTGAAATATAACAACGGTAAACCATTTAGAGAGAACATCAGCTATTTTACCAGCAATGTATGATCGAAATTTAATGATAAACGGTCAAGCAACAACAGTGATTTACTTTGATCGAGAATCTCCAATTCTCACTGTAGCTAAAATGAAGAAACAGTTACTCACATACGATTTAAAATTATTGAATGTCCCAAAACAACATAACAGCGTAGATACTATTGCAGTTAAAAATTATGTACTACATCGAGTACAAGAAATTAAATTACACAAGCTCACGTCAACTATTACATTCGATGATATTTTTGGAAAATGCCGGTTAATAGATGTTGACAACAAAAAGAAACAACGTATGCGAAAAGTAATAGTCGATTTGATGAATCATCTTAAAAATAATAACGAAATTCTGGATTATGAGATTCATAAAAAATTTAATAAATTTTATTCCATATCATTTACATACGTTTTAAAATGATAAAAAAATCGTAAGTGAGAATGGCGTTAAATCAGCACTCACGAAAGTGACATTTGGCACTCACGAAAGTGACATTTGGCACTCACGAAAGTGACATATTCGTACTATAAAAAAGTGGCAATTTTCGGCGTAACTACGCCATTTTAAGCCACCTCTCCAAAATGGTTAGATACTGTAGGTATCGTAAGTATCTTAGCAAGCTGTAGGTATCGTAAGTCAGCCGCAAGACCGAAGCCGTCAGCCGCAAGACCTCGCCGCCAGCCGCAACAGGTGAACAGTGAAGTGGGTTCGCCTTGTTGTTGTTTCTGTAGCATAGGGGGGGGGGTGCGTGTGAGCTGGCGGCGATCGAAAAAAAATAATTTTTGCAAAAACGGTGAAATTGTGATAACTTAGAGCGAGATGTTCTGTTTGTCTGTTTGAATTTCTGCAAATGATAATTGCTTTCAAAAACACAGGATAGCTGATTTTTTTATAGATAAGATTATGAATAAAAATTTTTTTTTAAGTTTGTCATAATTTTGGAAGTCGTGCATATAATAGAGTGAAAATAAAAATTCAAAAAATGAAAGGAAGTTTTAAAAATGACAAACGAAAAAATTTTAAGCGGAGAAATGATGAGCGAAGGAGAACTCGAATTTGTTGCAGGCGGTTACGGCAACGAAATTAAAGAAGATAAAAGATTTTTTGCAGAACGCGGCTACCTTCGCAGTGCAAATGTAAGCGACGACGAACTGAAAAGCGTTTTTAGTCAATTCGGAATAGGCGTTGAACTTCATCACGGTTATATGACAGCAAATAAATATTACATTCAAGGCGGAACATATAATCACAATCAAGTTTGGGAATATATTGACCGTTGGATTGGCAGAAGATAAAAAATTTTATAAATAAAAAAATCTCCGAGAAAGAAATTTTTCGGAGATAATTTTTTTTTGCAAATTATTTTTCAGTCAGATTTTGATAAAGTTTCATCAGTTCGGCGACAATTTCATTTTCGGAAAAATTTTTGTCGAAACCGTAAGCCTCCATAACTGCCAAGTCATTTTTCTTGTGTGCGTCCCGCAAATCTTTCGGCATTAAAATCGGATCGTATAAATCTGCTAAACTTGATTCAGGATATTTTTTTCGCACGTCCAAAATATTTTGTGCAGTCTGCTCAATTTTTTTCCGATTTTTTTCGCTCGACTCACAAAATGGAAATGTATTATAAACGAGTGACGCAGAAAATCTGTAATCGCTTTTAAATCTACTTCCAAAAAATTTTAGCCAAGTCATTAAAATATTTGAAGTCAAAACTCCAAATAAAAATAAATCTTCAGTCGGAATAAATGAAGCTAAATTATTTACAACAACTTCTGCGTCAACAAAATCTATCGGAATATATTTTCTGTTGCAAGATGAAAGCATCGGAACAAAAATTTTTTTCGCAGAAATAAATCTGTCTTCAGCAAAAAGTTGAGGGGTTTCGGCACGTTTTTGAGTTTGAATCTTTTTGCTAGATAAACGAAAATTTTTCACGGCTTGAACACGCTCATAAATAGGAGAGCATTTTTTTATTTTATTCGGCGAAGCATTTTTCAGCCACAAACAATAACGAATTTTATTTTTAATAAATTCTTCGCTACCAAGATAAATTTTGATAAATTTTTTTGCGTCTGGAAATTTTTTTAAAATTTTTTCTCGCTCTTCGACAGATAAAATTAAATTTCCGCCGTCAGTGGGACAACTGCCAACAAACATTGGAGGCACGTCGAAAAAAGATTTTGCTTGCGGTTCAACAATAATATTTGGTGCTGGGAGCAAATAAGGATTTATATTTTCACATTCAAGCACTCCGTTGGAAGTGAAAAGTTTTTTCGGAAAAATATTTTGATTAGAAAAACCAACGATAACACAATGAACGGCGGCTTTTTCTTTGCTTTCGCTTTGCCATTGAAAAGTTTGATGAGCGAATTTGACAAAAATTTTTTGGTTTAGCAGAAATTTCCAAAGTGGAGGTACGGCAATTCTTTGACAGATCGAATTTGTTGAAACAAAAGCACATTGAATATTTGTATTTTGAATAAAGTCAGCGGTTTTTTTGTACCAACAGGCAACATAATCGAGATTTCCAAAATTTTTAATGTTGAGAAAAACTTCAGCCATATCGGATTTTTGCTCTTTAGTCTGAAAACTTTTTCCGACAAAAGGCGGATTTCCGAAAATAAAATTGATGTCATTCGGCAAAATATTTTTCCAGTCCATTCGGAGAGCGTTTCCCTCAAAAATATTCGCGTAAGATTTTAACGGCAGAAAATTTAAATCGCGGTGAATAATTTCTTGCGTTGTCTGAATCGTCTGCAGTTCTGCAATCCAGAGGGCAGTTTGAGCAACTGACACGGCAAAATCATTTATTTCAATTCCGTAAAACTGATTGATAGAAACTTTAATCGGGTTAGCAAATTCACCGAGCAAAATTTTTTCGCCGAGAAGTTCTTTTAAAATTTCATTTTCAAGACGACGCAGAGAAATAAAACTTTCCGTCAAAAAATTTCCTGAACCACAAGCAGGATCGAAAAATTTTAAATTTGCAAGTTTATTTTGGAAGTCGAGCAAATTTTTTTTACGATTTTTTTTAGAATTTTTAAT
>JAFZMV010000057.1 GCA_017553205.1 Selenomonadaceae bacterium
AAAAAAAGACCAAAAATTTTATGAATAGTATTGCTCATCAGCCTGAAAAAATTTCAAATTTATTTTTGCACGAAAAATTGTTTTTCATGAAATCCTCTTTCGTTGCTTAATTTTTTGTATCTTTAATCGTCGGAGTAATATTATTTGATTTGCAACACCGACGGTCACGAAAATATTTCGCATTATCGAATTGATAAAATGACTGACGTTCAAATGTTGAAAATTCCTGCGAAAAATAAAAAAGATATTGCAGAATTTATCGGCGGAAATTTTAATTTGCCGAAACATATGGCGGAGCATATTTATATGTTCAGTGGCGAAAGTGTTTGGGTTAAATTTTGGACAGAAAAATATTTTATTGATACGTTGGTAGATTGGTTCGGCAAAGATTTTAAAATTTTGCAAACGAACGGTGAAAAAATTTTAATCAACGTCAAAGTCAATCGAAAGGCAATGAAATTTTGGGCGATGCAGTTCGGAGAGTATGTAGAAATAATTTCTCCGCAAAGTCTGCGCGAAGAGATTCGGGAAACGGCGAAAGAAATTTATGAAGTACACGCCTGAAAGTGGGTGAAAAAATGGAATCGGATTTTGTATGTGCAGAAGATTATTTTGAACGCGGAAAAGATTTTGTCATTCTCGAAAAATATTCTGAGGCGATAGAAGATTTAACAAAAGCGATTAAAATTTTTCTTGAAGATGAATTTCATCACGAAAAATTTTTTATGGCGTATTATGCTCGCGGAATTGCTTATAAAAAATTGAAAAAATATTCCGAAGCAATGCAGGATTTTTGGACAGCATTAGATTTTAATTCAAGTTCCGCAGAAGCCAGAAATAATTTGAAAATCTGTCAGCAAATACTTTTTGGCTATGATGATTATGTGAAATATGATTATGAAGTTGAAAAGGAATACGAATTCAAAATTGAAAAAGATTTTGAACTTTGCTAAACTGTTAAAAAGTTTTGTGGAGTTGAGATTATGGAAAAATTAAATTTAATTTGGTCGGCTTGTTCAAATAATGGAGGCTGGAGAGTTTTAGAAGAATCTATTGAAAAAATTTTGTGTGATATTCTCAGAAATCGCGAAAAGTTTTTGCAAAATTTTTTTGATAAAGTTTTGAAGGCGACAAAAATTTCTCAAGATGAAATTAAAACTGCAAAAGTCGATATTGAAAAGCATAATATAGATTTGGTTATTGAAACTTGCAATCAACTTATTCCGATTGAGTTAAAAGTTTTTGCTGAAGATAAAGACAAGCAATGTTACAGATATTTGCAAAATGCAAGAAAAATAAATAAAAATGTTCCTGCCAGACTGTATTATTTGACGATAGATAAAAAAACGCGACAACCTTCAGAAAACAGTTTGAACGGCGAAAAAATTTTGGAAAATGATTTAAATGCAGTCGGCGATAATGAAGGAGTAGTTTTGATTTCTTACGAAGATGAAATTATGAATTGGATTAAAGATTGTTTGCAAGATTTGAAAAATGTCGGAGAAAAAAATTTTTGTTATCAGCTTGAACTTTTTGAAGATATTATCAAGGAGCATTTAACAAAAAAGTGATGTGAGAATATGGACGAAGATAATTATATCAGAGTAAAAATAATATCAATCGGCGCAGATTTTTTAAAAAATTTTGCGTGCAACTATCCGAAATATGAATTGTGTTTGGTAAATGAAAAAATCACTGATGAAGAAATTGAAAAGTTAGTTTCGGATTGTGAATGGCTTTTTGTAGTTGCAGATGAAAAAAATTTAGACGTTGCGAAAAAAATTGAAAAGTCGGCGAAATGTTTTCTCGTAACAAATTTATTTTTGTTTCCGACGGCAGGAGATATAAAAATTTCGGAACTTGAAAAAATTTTTGGAACAGTGATATTACTCCGACGACAATAAATACTAAATTTTTTTCGTGAGATTCTATTCGCATTTCACGTCTGCTAAAAATTTCTCACAGTTTTTGGTAATTTTAATCGTCGGAGTAATAGCTTTGCTGGAAGATAAAATTTCTGAGTTGAATTTTGAAAGGAATGAATTGTTGACAAAAATTATTTCTTCGATGATTTTGGCAATCGGCGATACAAAACTTGTCGGAGGACGGGATTTTGCAGATATAATTGATGTGATGAAAAATTCAGGAATTATGTCTGCGAGTCTTGGCGAAAATATTGCGATGAGTAAGCCGTTTGATATTGTAAAGAAATCTTTAAAAAATTTTTTGATGAAGTGCGATATAAGTAAATCAACAAAAACTTTTATAAGTTTTGTCGGGGCTCAAAAATTTAATATGATTGAAATAATCGAAGAAATAATTGAAACAGCGAATTTTATTTTTGATGAAATATACATAAAAAATATCAGAAAATATGAAGATGATTGCAGTTTCATTTGGCAAGTTGCGGTTGATGAAAATACCGATGGAATTAGAGTACTGATACTCACAAATTGAAAAAAATTTTGGAGAGGTGATTTTATGTACGGCGACGAAATTAGCGATGAAGTAAAAAAAGAATATTTTGAAACGAATTTGAAAGCCGCAAAAATTGGTTTGCCTGAATCGATGTGCGAAGTCGCAAATTTATATTGTATTTGAATAAAAAAATGATAGACAAAAATATTTGTTTATGGTAGTTTATGCTTGACCGACTTATGATGCAGGAATGATAGACCGACCGGGATTCGGCTGCAGATTATTTTTCAGTTCCGTTACCAGTGAATCAAAATTATAGCCCCGCTTGAGATAGGGCAAGACACGGTAACACTATGGGACGGCGACATTGACGGCGAGTCGGAGGACAGATAGACAATTTTTTTAGAAAGGTGGCTGTAGTTCAAGGTAAATTTATAAAAAAAGTCCGAAAGTGATAAGTTCCGCACTGTTTTTATAACTGCTGTGGGATTTTATTAAACAATCGGATAGAGGTGTGTAGTACGCCAGAGAATTTATCTTCTCAAATATGTTTGTCTATATTTTTCTATTACAAACGCAACTATCATTCTGCTTTGGAATGGTACGAAAAAGCCGCTTATTTTGGAAATATTTCAGTTGCAAAAAATTTAGCGATAATGGATCTTGAAGGTTTTGATAGTTATTATGGCAGATCTGTGCCGAATGTCAAAAACTCTCTCGCTTGGTTGAAAAAAGTTTTGGAAATGCAGGAGAAGAAAAATGTTTAAATTTAGCGAAAATGAAGCTCTTGATTTGTGTGCAAAAATAAAAATTATTGGCGTTGGAGATTTTGGAGCGAAAATTGTTAATTATTCCATTGAAAAAGTTCTTTTGAATGCGAAATTTTCCGTTGTTGCCACCAAAAATGAAACTTTGTTAAAATCTTCTGCACCGCAAAGAGTTAAAGTTGATGATACTATTTCCGAAGAATCGAAAAGAATTTTTTCAGAACTGCTGGCAGATGTAGATTTGCTGTTTATTTTTACAGACCTCACTGATGAAAATATTTCCGTACAAATTGCTGAATTGTCGAAAGATATTTTGACTGTTGCAATAGTTCCAGAATCTGCTCCGAACAAAGAAAAATTTCAAAAATCTGTTGACACGTTGATTTCGGTTGAAGATGATAATATTTTCCTGATGTATAGTGTGGTTCGCTGTATAACAAGTCTTGTCGGTGAGCCTGGTTTGGTTGGGCTGGATTTTGCAGATATCAAAGAGGTTTTGTTGAATAATGGCAGAGGTTATGTCGGTTATGGTAAAGCTGGCGGAAAAACTCCGGCTATTGACGCTATGAAAAATGCAATGAATCCGCTGAAAAATATTTTGGGGGAATCTAAACATTTATTGATTGGTATTTTTGGATCTTGTGAAAATTTTTCAATGATGGAAGTGAATGAATCTACGACGATATTGGAAGAAACGGTTCATCCCGATGCAGAAATTGTTTGGGGAGTTACACCTGATGAAACAAATACTGATTATATCGAAGTTATAGTTATTTCATTGGGGTTGGAAAAATAAAAAATTTTTTTACTTTTAAATTTGGCAAAAAAATGCACATTCGCCATGATACAATTCACTTGAAATGAAAATTTCAAAAATGTTTAAGAGGAGGAGTTGTTTATTTATGGCACAGTGCAGTGTTTGCAAGCATATTGGCTCGAACATGAAGAGATGTGAGAGTTGCGGAAATATTTGGTGTTCCAACTGTGCGATGAAGGGACGCGGACATTATCCGAAACAGACCGCCATTAATAAATGCCCTTATTGCGGAAAATGCACAGTTAAACCCGCAAAGTAAATTTTCAATAAAATTGTGTCAAGGAATCTTCGGATTTTAATCAGGAGAGGAATTGACACAAAAACTACTTCATGATAAATTTTGCACACTTCGTAAAACGTGCGAAGGCACTGAGCGAGAACCAAGCTGGGTCTTTGCGTAAA
>JAFZMV010000058.1 GCA_017553205.1 Selenomonadaceae bacterium
CAAAAAGTCCGTTCCCTTCACGGAATTGTTTGCGAGTAGATACTCTGGCATATGCGTATTTCATAAAAAATTCTCCAACAGCTTTGAATAAAAATTCTGAATACCAATTTAATGAGATTATACAAGAAAGAGAAAGAAAATCAAAAGTGCAACTTCTGATTTCTTCAAAAAATTTTTACAATCTCTATGAAAAATGCGATACGGTGTACGCAGAATATGAAAATCTCAATGAGAAATTAGACTTTAAACAAAATTTAGCAATTTTTTACGCCGCTTTTCAATAAAGATCGAAAATAATTGTTCACAGCATTTATCAATTCTTTTACTGTCATATCTGAATGAATTTTTATCGGACAAGAATCCAAAAGTTCAGTTCTATCCGGTACATCTATCCCGCATTCACTTGCCCAAAATAAAAAACAATCTCCTCTGCCACCGATTTTAGAAAGATCGCCCAAATCTACAAATACTGACCAGTCATAATTATCAAACCACGAACTCCATTTTTCATCAATTATTTCTTCGTCTTCATAAGTTTCCAAATTAACTCGTTGTGCTAGCAAATAAATAAGGAAACTTCAACTCAAATGTGCTAAACTACAAAATATAACCAAAAACGTAGGAGGTACAAATGATGTTGAAGTTTCAAGAAAATTATACCATAGAAAATCAGTCCTTTGAAGATTTTATTTTGTTGATTTTTGTTTTGACCGATGAGTTGTACAAGAAAGTTGCTCCTGATTCTGTAAAGTTCAGATCGAATATCGAAAAAGCTCTTTTGAGTGATTCAGAAATTATCACCATAGCAATGTGCGGCGAACTCATCGGTGTTGATTCTGAAAAAGCCTGGTTCAGTTTCGTCAAAAGAAATTTGCGTCACCTTTTTCCGAAAATGTGTGACCGTACTCGGTTTAATCGTACCCGCAGAAATCTTTTGCAAGTCATGCATCTCATTTTTAGCGAACTCTCATCATATCTCAAAGACGAATTTTTGATAGCTGACAGCTTTCCGCTTGAAGTCTGTAAATTTGGACGAGCTCATTTTTGCAAATCTTTTAAGTGTGACGGTGCGACTTATGGCTATTGTGCCTCGAAAAAACAGACTTACTTCGGATACAAAATTCACGTTATCACGACAGTTGACGGTGCGACAATGGTTTTTGACATAACTCCGGCAAATGTTGATGACAGAACCAGTTTACGTGATATGGTTTCTGATTACACTGAGCCACATTATATTTTTGGGATAAAGGCTATATTGACAAAAATTTGGAGGAGGAATTGCATTTGATTGCCCAAAAACTCCTTACCTTGAAACGCGATAACGCCAAAAATAATTTGTCTGACGATGAGCGACAATTTATTTTGAAATACCGCAAACGCATTGAAACTGTTTTTTCTCAACTCACTGAACAGCTAAATATTGAGCGTGTCCGTGCTAAAACTTTTCGCGGTCTCTCGGCTCGGCTCTTAACAAAATTTCTTGCTTTTAATTTTTGTCTTTTTATAAATAAAATTTTTAATCTCGATTTTTCTTCTGTTAAATCTTTGGTCTTTTAATTTTTGTTAGCACAACGAGTAAATTATATGGGTCAATGATCCAATTTTCAATCGGTTCTTCATCAGGCAAGCCAAACCAAATAATCGGGCGAAGTTTTTTGGAATTTATTAACGCAAAATCATTTTCAAATACAGCCTGATCCCAGTCTGCAGGATTTTTATAAATCTTTAAGTCGCCGTCTGAAATATCCCCTTCCGCTAAACCAAACTGCCACTCACCTTTTTCCATAAAAATTTCGACGCTTCTGCAAATCAAAGTTGCGGCTCTGCAATAAAAATTTTCGCCGCCATAAAAATATTCCCATAAAGTATTTTGATATTTCATTCCGTCAATATTTTCAAAAGAACCGTCGATTTTATCAAAACAAATTTTTACTTCGGACAAAAAATTTTTTAAACGCGGTTTATCCGTTTCAAATAAAATCTCTTCTTCATCGCGACAGTAACCGCAAGGATAAGGTTCGGCATCATAAAAGATTCCATATTCTTCTATCATCTCCGCCAAATTGTCTTTGATAATACCTGACAACAAATCCTCAAAATTATTTTCTGACAAATTTTCCAAAACAATTTCTCTATGCTCATTGCCGTAGTCGATATTTAAATAATTTTCTTTCAACTTTTCGTTCACCCTTTCCATTTTTTTACCAACATTTAAATTTGCTCATTAATTTTCTGTATGGCATTGAAAATGTCAATGACATCATCTGTAGTATTATGTCTGCCGAGAGAAATTCTAACAGTTCCTTTTGCAAGATTTTCAGGCAAATCTATAGCTTGCAGAACATGTGAAATTTTTGTATTCGTACTATCACAAGCCGATCCCGTAGAAATGCAAATCCCCATTAAATCCATACGATGCAGAATACTTTCTCCATTTTGATTTTCAAAAGAAAGGCTGATGAGACCGGGTAATGTGTTTTGTCCGCCGTTTTTGACGTAAGCTATTTTAGATTTATTGAGATTATCAATCAGAATATTTTCTAATTGTTTAATTTTTATTTGATTTTTTTCCGATGAATCGCAATTATTTTTTAAAGCTTCAGCCATTCCGACAATACAGGCAACATTTTCAGTTCCTGCTCTAAATCCGGATTCTTGCTTTCCGCCATCAATAAGCGAGCAAATTTTTACTCCCTTGCGAATATACAAGAAACCAATTCCTTTCGGTCCATTGAATTTATGAGCAGATGCCGACAACATATCTACGCCCAAATTTTTAACATTGATAGGGACATGTCCGACTGCTTGTACTGCGTCAGTGTGAAATAATGCTCCGTTGTCATGTGCAATTTTACAAAGTTCCTCAATAGGCTGAATTGTACCTATTTCATTATTTGCAAACATCACAGAAACTAATCTTGTTTGATTTGTTATAATTTTTTTTAGATTTTCGGGAGTAACGAGTCCTGCATTTGTCGGCTGAATATAACGTACAGGATAACCTAATTTTTCTATTGCTGTGCAGGAATTTAAAATTGCATGATGTTCAAAAGCAGAAGTTATCATAATTTGCTTTTTGGGATCAGAAAAGGCTGAACCTTTTATTGCCCAATTATCACTTTCACTGCCACCGGAAGTAAAATAAATTTCTTCGGGCATTGCATTAATACAATTTGCTATAATTTCCCTTGCAGATTTTAATGCTTTCTTTGCTTTTTTTGCAAAAAAATAAGGTTGTGAGGCATTTGCGTATTCATCAACCAAAAATGTTTTCATAGATTCAAATGCCACCGCGTCTAATGGAGTTGTAGCAGCATTGTCAGCATATATCATTTTTTTCGCCTTATTCAAAAAGTTTACAACCGTCATTTTTAAAATCCTCAATTTTATCCAAAATATCCTGCGGAGTAACTTCCAAAAAATTGGCCAAACAATCCAGACAATAAAAATCTTTAGCGGCTAAGTTCAAAAGTTTTTTATTTATCCCGATTTCATTTTTGCTCAAAAAATTTTTTCCGCAGGCAATACAATTAAAATTTTTCTTCGCCAATTAAATTACCTCAAATTTTGGAATATCTTTGCCGGCGTACTCCTCATCAAGCAGGGCAAGTTGTTTTCTAATCGTTGCACGCATTTTACAAGCACGATCCAAACAATAAATTTTAAAACTTTCTTTATCAACTTCTTCGACACTTCTGACATTCGGAAAAAATAATTTCAAATAAGCCGTTGCAATTCGTTTGATCGCCGTAGTATCTCGCGTATCAGATTTTTCAGGAACTTTAACCAATTTATCAACGATTGTCCGATAACTTATATCATCTCGAAGTTCATGAAGAATTGAACAAAAATATTCTGAATTTAAAGCCCAGCCACAAATTTTTATGTCATCATTCATTCGCGGAATATTCCAGCCTTTAATAAAACCATGAAAACGTTCAATAAGTGCAGATTCATGAAAAATTGTCGGCAACTCATAAAACATATTTTTTTCGCCGTCCATATCCATGACAGCTTTTGAAATATTTCCGCAAAGAATTACACCGGCTTCAGCGTTGTTGGAATGATTTCCGACAGTGTAGACTCCGTTTTCTAAAAAACCTTTCAAAGCCGCTCTCATTTCATCGCTATCTTTGAAAGAAATTGTCTGCACTTCGTCCAAAGTTACAAAATCATTATAGGTTTTGGCGGATTATGACAGATTTGCCGGCGGACGTTTGGCATCTGTGGAAGTTCATGGCGGTGCGACGCTTGAAGAAATTTTGATTCCTGTAATTGAATTTTCTTTGAAAAATATAGAAAATGAAATAAAATCTGCGACGGAAGAAATCACACCTGAGCCGTTGAAAAATTTTGATGAAGGTTTTGATTTTTTTGAATGACGGGAGCGAAAAATGGAAAACAAATTAAAAAAAATTTTTTCCGATATGGTTGTTTATAAAGACTTGAAAAATAATAATTTTTTTTCTGCTTTAAGTTTGCCGTCGTTTATGCGTGACTGGCTTTTGAGGCGATTTGAGGACGAGGACGGAAATTTTGATACGGATGAACTTTCAAATTTCATAAAAAATTTCATTCCGAAAAAAGACGATTGGAAAGCAATTAAAAGCCGTATCGTTATGGACAATGAGCATGTAAAAATGCTGGCAAAAATTTCTATTGAGATTGATGTTGCAAGCGGAGAGGCTTCTTTTTCTTTGCCCGACTTTGGACTTTCAGCGAAAGAAACAACGATTGAAGAAAATATTTGGTATCTTTATAAAGATGAACTTGTGAACGGGCGTGAAGTTTGGGGAATGATTGAACTTGGTTATAAACCGCCCGATTATGACGCAAAACCAAAAATTCCCGGCAAAATTCGTTTGTTGAAGTTTAAAAATTTTTGTCCTTACAAAATTGATTTAGATTTTTATAAAAATGCCAGAAAAAATTTTTCGTTTGAGGAATGGTTGCAAATTCTTTTGGGTGCCGTTGATTATAATGCCACAGGTTATGAACGCGAAGAAGAAAAATTAACTATGCTTACTAGATTACTTCCTTTTGTTGAAAAAAAATTAAATCTGATTGAACTTGCTCCGAAAGGAACGGGAAAATCTTATATTTTTGGACGTGTAAGCAGATTTGGCTGGCTTTCAAGCGGCGGAATAATGAGTCGTGCAAAAATGTTTTATGACATGCAGAAAAGGCAGGAGGGACTTGTAGCCCAATAGCCGTTTTCCTCTGCCGCACAATTCGGTTTCTCGTCCATTTCATTTATGGGGCAACAACGTCCGGACTGTTCACCCGCCGAGTTCATTTTATATTTATTTTCACGTCCGTACATTACGGCAAGCCGACTGGCTCCATGATCCGAAGTCAAAATAATTTTTTTCGACTTGTGATTTATCAAATCATTTTTTATTTCATCAAGCACGCCGTTTATAATTTTAAACTCTTCATCTATGTATAAAGGCACGGAACATTTTCCGTTTTCACCAAAATTTTCGGGTGAATGTTTCAATTCGTCCAATTTCTGATTTTTAATAAATTTATCGCCTTGCCAATCTTCATAAAAATTTTTATTCTGCGAAGTCAATGTCGGCAACTCTGCACGAGCAATTTTAATTTCTGCTGAAAATTCTAATTTAGTTGCTTGCGATTGAATGTAGCCTAAAAATTCAACGCCGAGTGCATCCAGCCAATACAATTTTGCATTTTCATCTGATTTATCCAAAATTGCACGCCGAGTTTCAAATTTATTGTAAGGTCTTGCAAGTGCAATTTCTTTAACAAGATTTTTAAAATTTTTGTCGTCCATATTGCACAACTTAATTTTTTTATAACGTCGAAAATATTTTGTAATTTCTTCGTCGACAAATTCATAGTCAGACAAATACTCTTTCATTGATACATAATTTTTTTCTAAAATTGAAGGAATTTTTTCTTTTCCCTGTACAGCTTTAATCATTTCGTGACGTTCTTCCGCAGTGTTATCCGTCAAATACTTTATCAAATTTGAACCTGCAGAAAAATTTTTCAAGCGTCTGATATACTCTGAAATGTACTGCGAAGAAATATTTTTTACTGCCGACTTTCTCGACAAATAAAATTTATCAAAAATTTTTTCATCTTTGACATCAAGCAAAGCAAAAAATAAATTTCTTTGATAATCCGTGTAATTTGAAGAACATTCAAAAACAAACTTTAAATATGAATCCCCAATGTTATTTTTAAACCCTGCCGCAAAACTTCTCCAATGTTCAGGAGGATAACCTTCGCACTTGTCATCAAAAAAATATTCCTGCCATTGCTTTTCATTCAAGGCATCAGGAGGAATTGTAAAATTTGGATATTTACTTTTTATGGCGTCATAAAAAGATTTTATTTCTTTAACATTTTTTATCGGCAAATCTGATTTCACAGTGATGAAATTATTTTTCCCATTTTCAGCAATTTTTAAAAGCTCCGCAAAATTTTTTGCGTCAGTTTCGATATTTATATTTTCACCATACTTTACAACAAAAAAATTTCCAGTGCCTTCCATTTTGCAAAAATTGTTTGTACGAAATTTAAAATCTGAATCGGCAAAGCGTTCAAGCAAATTTGAAATTCCACGACAAACAAAAATTATTTTTCGACTGAAATTTTTGTCTTGCAATACACGCAAAATATTTTCTTGTCCCGTGAAAAAAATATATTCTCCCAACCCGAAACACAACGCATTTTTCTCAAGAACCTTCAATTTTTCAATCAATAAGTCCGTATCAAGCAAAAAATCGCCAACACAAAAGTCGGAAATACAAATCCGTTCAAAGTCTTTAAAATTTTTTTGAAGTTCTTCGCATTCTTTCACACCGTCCGAAACAACAAAATAAGGGCGAAAAAAACTTTGCCCCAAGTAAATGCGAATTTTTTTTACGGCTTCATCGACGCTCAATTTTTTCAAGTTCAAGACTCCTTCAAAAGTTTCAAGCCGACTTCGTAATTTTTATCCAGCAAATCAATTAAAAGTTTTTTTGCGTCTTCACTGGACATTTTCATAACTCTTGCTGTCAATTTTTCATAAGCTCCGCCACTGTAATATTTATTTTCTGAAAACTCTTTAACAATTTCATTTGCACGAACACTAGGATACCATTGATAAACATCGCCGCGAAATTTTATCTCAAGTCCATTGCGAACCTCATCATTGTTATCCAACAAAATATTATTATCACCGATAATCGTTTTACGAAAAGCCTCTTCGATTTTTTGCTTATCCTTCAACGTTCTGAAATATGCGGGACATTTTTTCAAATAATCTATTGCAAAATGGATATCTTTTTCTTCAGGCAAATTTGCCATAATCGTTTCAAAAACTTTTTTGGCGTTCGATTGTTCTGACTTCGGAACCATTGCCAAAATTGGAGTACGATAATGATTTGACCATTCAAGGGGAGAACTTTTTCCGACCATTTCCTGCCACAAATTTAAAAGTTCAGTCTTGAGTTTTCCTTCTTTAATTTTTTTAGCCAAATCATTCAAATTTTTCATGAAATGACCTTGTGTATCTGTGAAAGAATTAAAAGAAAGTTTGGCGTAAACGTCTTTAATTTCCTCTTCATTCAAACCGCTGATTTGATAAGAATATCCTTCACGCAAAATTTTAATCGGATCAGAAATTGTGGCATTGATTGTTTCGGAATTTTCAACAAGCTGGCACAAAAAGAATTCTCTTTTGCTTTGTGGAATCTCTCCGCGTATGACGATATCTTTCAAAACATCAAAAAATTCTTTTATCGATCGATAATAACTTCCGATTTTATCAGCGGGAATTTTTAAATTAGCTCTGCAAAAATCTTTCCATTTCAACACGCAGGAATTTAAAGAATTAGCTTCCATTCCAAATTTTTGACTTTCAAAAATTATTTTTAAATCGACGACAAATTTTTTTAAATCGTCCTCAGCTGTTTCTTTATCTCTCAACCATATTGCGTCGCCTGCGGTTATTCGTTTTTGACAATCAGTAACAGCATCACTTATTCCAATTTTATCGGCAAGCTCAAATATAATTCCGCCTTCAAAATTTTTCAGGAAATCGCTAAAAATTCGACGACCTTCATCTGCATTAAGAAAACTTTTCAAATCGTGAAAAGTTTCAGGATTGTTTGTCAGAAATTGTCCTGCACGTTCTGCCAAAGCCGAAATGCCTACAGCTTGTTTTGAGTTGGAAATTTCTGTAAGCAAATTCAAAAAGTCTTTATATTTTTCTTCCGCCGCATCAACGTAACACCACAAAGGATAACCTAAATTTTTAAGTTTTATACGAAGTTTTTGCGTACTGTGTTCAACTGAAACATCTTCCGACACATCAAAAACTTTGGCGGCAAATTCCATAAACTGCCGCTGATTTTGCGACATAATTTCAAGATATTTCGGGCGATAACCTCTCACCGGAGTCAAAGACTGTTTAAGACTGTCACCAATACATTCCGCAAGTTTTTGAACATTCATCGCACCGCCTTGATTACCATCAATACCTGCACTGTATCTGTACGGATCAGCTGAATATTCTTTCAACAAAAAGCCAATCAAAAATGCATAAATATTCAACGGCATAAAACCGCGTTCAAGTAAATATTTGATAATCTCGTCAAAAGAAATGCGAGAATTTTTTTCAATCTCATCTTTAATCCAAACATCAATTTCAATTTTCAAACGTGAAATATTTAAGTCGGGATAAACTTCCCAATATTTGCCGGACATTTGCCACAAATCGCCCAGAATAATTTTAATATCTGCCGTTTTGAGCAAATTGCCAATAGATTCTTGTTTTATTCCGGCTTCAGGAAATTTTTTCCACTGCGTAGACTGAAAAAGCGTTCCCGTAATATTTGCGTCATCGAAAGAATAGGGATAAATTCTGCGTACATTGTCTTTCATTTCTTCTTTAATTCGATTCAAACTTTGACAGGAAATCCCATTTCGTTCTTCATCATCATTAACTGCGGCATAATAGACAAATGAACCGTTATCAAAAGAATTTTTCCAAGCATTCAAACAATCTCTGGCGTTATTTTTCATTTTTTCGGCAAGTGCATTGTCCTTACCACGCCAATATCTTTCATTTGCAGAATTTTCTATCCAGCGATTAAAAATTTCTCGATTTATTAAATTTGACGACGCATCTACAAAAACAAGTTTTTTGTATCTCTCGTTAGTAATTGCCTCTCCTACAAGATGATGGATTTTATTTTGTTCGTCCTCATTCCTTGCAAAACAAATTATCGTTTTAATTCTGTAATCGTCTTTTTCGTTGGTGATTCTGTTGATTGTGGAAGTAAAATTATCTGCAGTGACCGAATGTAAATCATAACGAATTTTTTGCGATGACGTTAAACTCATTTTAAAAGGTTCTTCAATCAATCCAGAATTTTCGACAAGTTCAAGAGTTCTTACATTTTCGGCGATTGATTTTTTCAGCCGCTCAATTTCTGCAACATCTCCGCTAAGTGCCATAGCCGCAAAAGTTTCAATTTTGCCGGGCTTTTTAAATAAAATTTCTTTACGAACCAAATCATTTGCAATACGCACAGCCCGTCCGTTTTCCATTGACTCAACTCCGGTAAATGCAAGCTCAAGATTTTTTTCAGTCGGTCGGAAAATGGCAACATCTCCATGTGATTCTTGCTCTATCGCTTGAAATAATAAAACGGTTTTCAAAACAATTTGCTCATCAAGGTTTAAATTATCTTTAGTCAATGTGTATGAATCTAAAATCATACGGATTGACGGCTTTAAATTCATTCTCCCGACATTGCCGCCATGTTCGTCTGTGCCGCTCTCATAAAAAAAATTCCAAAGATAATCTATCGTCAAAAGGTCGCCATTTTCAGGACTTTTCGTTGCGATAAAACTTTGGAAAGCATCAATATTCGGATCATTATTTTTTATGAAATTAAAAATACTCCTCTGATTGGAGGCAAAATAAGACGCAAGATTTTTTAAAAGAATTGCCGCTATCGGGTGAATAGGAAGAATATCTGTCAAAATTTTTTCGTCGCGAATTTTTGCAAAATCCATAACGGCTTTTCTCGGCAAAGCAGTACGTTCTTTTAATGCGGCAGAAATATAAACCCAATCATTTTTGACAACATCTTTAACTTTCAGTGCGTGACCAATAAGCTCAAAAGCAATATTATCAGGCATTGTGACATTTGTATGATTAAATCTGTCATAAACTATTCTGAAGGCTTGATCTCCCTCACCTGCAAGACTTCCCGATTCATGCGTTGCAATAACAAAATAAAAAGGTGATATATTCGATAATTCCGCCAATCTTTGAAACTCATCAAGGTTATTGCGGTTGTTGCTAAAGAATTTAGAGAACTCGTCCCAAAAAAATACTAATGCTTTCAAATCATTTTCCGCTATAACTTCGGTTATCCATTCAACCAATTCTTTCATGTTGATATTGAAAGCGATAATTCCTTCTCTTTCGCCCAATTTCAAAATATCTTCCACTAATTGGGCAACTTCTGCTTGAGGATTTTTCAAGCGTTCTATAATCTCTTCCGCACTTCTACTTGCCAGAGTTGCGGACATTCTGTATTCAGGTTTCCGGATTTTTGCACGGAACATTTCTAAATTGGCACGGTCTGACTCAAGCCACGTTGCAATTTTTCCGCGAAGAGTTTTTGCACCGTCAAATTTATAACCACCTTGTTTAAGCGAGGTAGTAAGACTTTCAAAAACTGCAAAAATCAATTTCTGTGTCGAAGTAATATCGCCTGTGGCATAGCGATAAGCCGTAACAACTTTTTCTTTACGAATAGTGCGAAGACGTTCACGCAAATCAACTTCACGACGCAAATTGTCATACTCGTCAAAATATGCGTCAAATTCATGTTCGGAACAAGTCAAAAGATTTTCCATCATCCAAACGATACGCGACTTACCCGTTCCGTAAGAACCTTCAATCCACAAACTTTTTTTGTCTGCACGCGACAAAGCACGCTCCGTCATTTTCAACAATTCAACAATATCGGAATGTGGAAAGGTATCCTGCCACTTATTTTTCGGGTCTTTAATTGAGCTTTCATTTATTTCCGGATAATAGCCCTCATCAATCGCAAAATACTCAAAGTATTTGTTTACATCGTATGCCACGCCGTCACTTCCTAACCAAACAAACCCAAAACGTCCCTTGAAGTTTTTTCTGCAACCAACGAAATTTTTTCAAGATCATGCGTGAAAGTTGCATTGATAAAATCAGGATAATTTGCAGACAATCCATTTAAAAACTGTTGCATTTCTTCACGCTCAATTCCAAAAATTTTTGTCGGACTCACTCCCGCAGAATCTTTGTCATTCATCAAGCGGCTTAAATTAAACTGATACCAACCGCCTGTTGCTTCCGCAAATTTATATAACGCATACAAAACAACTCGCCCATCGTCAATTCTTGCCTTTGTGCGTTTCAAAGTTGCAAGATTTCTTCCTTCGTTAGTTGTCGTTCCAAAATTTAATTCCGTGCCAAGCGGAATTTCACAGAGTCGCTTAAATGAGTTGATGATAGATAAAATATTACCGCTCGAAACATCAATCATTTTTAATTTCTCTTCGACAACTTTACGATCAATTCCTTCATTCATCGGCAGATTTTCCACATACCAGCGAATTTGAGGATTATTGTAAACAAGATTAACTAAGATCAAGCCCCACGTCGTTACAGTATTAAAACCAATTTTTTGAATCAGTCGAAAAAAATCTGTAGGATTTAAAGTTTTCTTTTCAACGAGTTCAGAATGAATCAAAAAAATTTTAAAACGCCTTATTTGCTCTGAACCAAGATTAGGATTTATAAAAAATTTTTCTGCGTTGGAAAAAAAGTCTCTCAGCCATTCGGGCTTTGGTGCATGATTTGAAAAAGTATTTAATCCCTTCACTTTTGAAATACCTCCCATTTTAGGTAAACGAATAGAATCATATCGATAACAACCATTATTTATTTTATGACATTCCAAGCAATGGACGCATTTTTTTTTTTCTACATGAAAGCCGTCTTTAAAAGAAATTGCACCATGTCTGCAGTTTGATTCACAAACTCCGCAATTCACACAACTTGCCGCCTTATGAAAAACAGATTTCAAAATTTTAACTTCCGTCGTTTTATCGTAAACAGATTTAAATTTCACGGTAACAATCTTTTCGCTTTCCGACGTGTAAATTTCGTACGGAAAAGAATTTTCACCGATAGTTTTGATCCATTCTCTCCAGTCGGTTTTAGGATTAGTAACGGTTATGTAAAAATAATCTTCTTGTTCTTCTTCGATATAATTATCCAAAAATTTCTTTAAATCCATGCCATTTTTCCTGCTGTTCCAGCCGTTACTTGATAAATAGGATTCATAATTTTTTATTCTTCTGTCATCAATCAAATTCTGAATAAAGTCTATATAAGTTTGAGTTTCAGCGAAATATGACATTCGATTAAAATAATTTTTTCTCTGACTTGTCATGGGACACATCAAACAACCCGCTCGTGAATTACCTTTTTTGTAGCAGTCGTTAATTAACAAATTATGCATGAAAATATAAAGCCAAATTTCCGCCGAACTCCATTCCAAAATTGAATTATGCGAAAGTTGACCAAGTTGTTTTTGCCCAATATTTTCAATCTCATATCCAGAACGTCTAACACTTTCATGAGCTCTAACTCCCACAAATGCCGCACCGACGTAATTTGTTTTGCCCAAAATTTCTCGAATTTTCAAAGTTTGCGGAGCAGATTTGTGAACACTGCAACACCACCGCAAAACCGTTGCAGGCGGTCCGAAAAGTTTCCAACTCTCTTCAGGCAACATTTTTGAGGCAGCACGATAAAACTCAATGCCTTCTGCTGTACACTGTTTTTCAACCTCATCAACAATTTTGTAAGTGTCGGGAAATTCCATGCGAGTATCGCCAAAAACGACAATAAAAGACGACTTCGGCAATGCGTGTTTAACCAAATCCAGCAAAACAATAGAATCCTTGCCGCCACTAAATGCCACATGGAAACAATCCAATCGCTTTTGCATACGTCGCCAATAATTGTAAATGCGTTTAATAGTCGCTTGCCGCAAATTCTCCATAATCTCAAAATTTTTCTCCGACATCTTTTTCAAGTCAATCGGCAGAAGTGTTTCGTTTTCAGGCAAGCCAGCCTCTTCAATAAATTCAGTTTGAGGCTTTTCATAAAGAGAGCCGCCTTTGACGACGGCTATTTTTTTTCCGCGATAAAAATAACTTCCCGACTCTGCCCAGAGATAGGGAATGTCATTTTGGTTTTCATAATTCCAGCGGCTGTTAAAGCCTAAAATATTCATTTCTTCGGCGTAAATCGGACGCGGCTCCTTCGACATCTGAATTTCCGTATCCGTCAATACAATTCCGCCGGTTTCTTCATCAAATTTATATTCGTACATAATGCCGTCAAAAATTCTTTAAAAAGTTGAAAAATCCTGCACTTTTTTCATAATTTGCTCCGTTACTTTTTTAATTCTATTAGCTCTGTAACCTTGCTCAACCAAAAAATTTTCTACCGCAGATTTTTCAAGCAAAATATTTTCTTGAATTATAACTGCAACTTGGACATCAAGATAATCAGAAAATTTCATGGACTTCGGATAAATTGCTCCGATATTTAAATTATTTGAACTGGGAGCATCATAAGTAAACTTTTTGCTGTATTTTCTCAAAAAACTTTCCAATAAAAACAAATTCCATGAATAACCTTCAACCGGTGGAAAACCCGTAAAACTCGTAACGGCACGAAGTGGAATAATTTTATTTTGTACAAACGGAGTTAAAGCCTCATCAATTCCCGCAACGTCAAAATTTATCCGCGAGTCCTTGACAAATAAATTTTCAACAACACGAATCATAAATTTAGAACCGTAATTCAAAGCCATAAAAAAGCTGTTCGGCGAATTATTGCAAACTTTCTTTGAATACTTTAAAAGCTCTTCAAAATTTATTTCGTCACGTTCAGATAAAAACTTTCCCATTGCTTCCTTGATAAAATTCACAGGTTTACTGCTTTTCTTTAAAAATTTTTTTCCGCTCATCGCAAATTTATCAGCAAAAAATTTTTTGTGTATCAGTTCAAGTAAAACTTTTTCATCAATCTCAGGATTAAGAGAAAAATTTAAAAACAAACTGTAATCTTCAGGCATAGCAAAATTTTTTTCTTCAATAACTGCGGATATTTTTTTCCCAGCTGCGACAATTTCTTCACGATTAAATTTAATTTTTGAAACAGCAAAAAATTTTCCAGCTACTGTAGGCAAGTATTTTTTCGTGCTGAGTTCCGCGAAAATTTTTTCTTCAGGAACATACAGAAAGATTTTTTGCAAATCTTCAAGTGACCATGAAGTGTCAGATTCCATAAAAATTTTTGAAATCTCGTAATTCAGCCGCGTCATTCTGCTCGAAGAACAAAACTCCGCAAAATAAAAGTTTTCATCGCCATTTTCCTGCAAAATTTTTCTCAAAACCTCAAATGAAAAAATATTTAACTTTGAGAAAAAATCTTTGTGCTTCTCATAAGCAGTTGAATAATAAACTATCGAATATTTTTCCAAAATCGCATCAAAAACAAGAAGAATTCTTTCAATGTCATTTTCAGAAACAAAATAAAACCTTGTGCCGGCTTTAATTCCGTTCAAACGGATCACATCAATTGTAAAATCTCTTGAAATCTGTTCTTCAGGATAGCTATTCAAATAAATTTTCAAAACTTTGTTGATATCAATAAAATCATTACGTATCCCATTAGAAAAATTTTCTTTGATGATATTTATAATTTGTTTCGCGTTGTCTTGCATAAAAACCGCCTCTCTTTATTCATTTGTTTAAATTATCAAGAAATTTAGACAATTCGGTGCGCCGTCAATTTTAAGTTAGAACGTACAACCAGCTGAACTTCCTAGAACAGCCCAACCGTAATCCGAACTTTTAGAGAAAAAAAAGCCTGCACTCCTGCCGGAATGTTGTCGATTGGCTTTTTTTTGTCGCTGTGGATTTTTTTTCGCCCCGCACGATACTTGAAAACGCAATAATTTTTCCGTAAATCCAACTCTCCGAAGCGTTTTCTGCGTATCTGGCTCAAAAAATCTTACGCGACGAACAATCAAACACTTTCTTTCACTTTTATTTCTTTTAGGGCGTATGACCGCTCTGCTTTTTGAGCGGGCGTACGCGATACAGAGTATATAGAGTATACAGTAGTATACAGATTTCAAAAAGTGCCGCAAACCCGCATTGTGCCTTGCTTCCCCAGACGCGAGGGTACCGTTTGTATCATAGCGGGTACCGTTTGTATCATAGCAGGTACCGTTTGTATCATAGCAGGGTACCGTTTGTATCATAGTAACAATAATATTTGTGTAATATAAACAATGCTATTTAAGTATAGTTAGACCTCAAGAACGATAGAATAAATTTTCCCGTTTTTATGTTCAAAGTGAAAATTTTTAATAATGCCGTTGTCGACGAAAAAATTTAAAATGGCTGTGGCAGTGTCTCTGGCTTGTTGTCTGGCACGTTTGTTCTCAAAATCAATGCCGCATTTTTCGCACATATCCTGCAGAGTGATAATTTTGCACATTGGCTGAACACGCTTGTTTTTTTGTGCAACATCACGACTACCTTTAATTTCGAGGGAGCGACGCAAAAGATGATGGTTAATAGCAACGGTACGCGGAGTCGCTCTTACAGGCGGAGTAAGCAGATTTTGTGGGCAGGTGATAATTTGGTTTTTCCTGTCAGCAACGCCGTAAATAATTCCCTTGCTGAGAAAACGAATAGCAGTTACGTTTTGTCCGTTAATCGTGGTTTCCAGTGACTCTGTAGGCAAAAGATAGCCTTTGAAAGTGGATTTTCCATTTTTAGATTGGCAAAGATTTTTGCTGACGGCTTCCTCCATATCAATCAAAATGCGAACGCTTGCAAGTTTTTCGATGCTCTCCATAATGGCGTTTTTCATATTGTCGGTTAATCTGTGTCCGCCGCCGAGTTGATGGAAAATAATGCGAGGAGTAGTGTACTCGTTGCCTTTTGCCTGTTCGGAAATGCAAACGTCCAAAACGGCACGGTCAAATTCGGTAAATTCGACTTCGTCACTTGTGCAGTTGATGAAAGTAACTTTGCTGATAACTTTTTTCTGACGGCTTTCAAGTAGAATATCTTCAGTTTTACCGACAGGTAATTTTGAGTTGAAAGTTTTTTTGGAAAGACCATCGTTAATAATTTTCAGACTGTCAGCGGGATATTGCTGAATGCCTTTTTCTTTATTCATAAAAAAAACAGTCCTTTCAGATTTGAAGAAACTTGCAGGCTGTCAGAATTAGAAACTGATTTCACAGTTAGAAATAGGATTTAAGATTAAAAAAATAAGGAGTGTGAAATGTCTTTTTTTCCAACTCCTTGAACTTATCAAAACAAGTTCTAAACTTTGCTCCGCAAGTTTTGATCAGGTTAAAATTTATTCGTCTTCATCGTCGTCGTCGTTTTTTGCCGTAAAATTTTCTTTGCAAGGTTCAAAGTAGTCGTGAGCGGAGAAGTAGTTGAAAAAACAATCATAATTAGAGCCTTGACGATTTTTTAAGCATTTAAGATGAACTTGGCGAGGCTGTTGTTTTTTTGCATCATCAATTTTTTTGCGAGTATCAGAAATAGTTGTACCGCCTTTGATTTGATTGAGAATGTTTAATTGTAAGCCCCAAACGACATCGGCAGTATATTCAATGTTGCCCGATTCTTTAAAACTTTCAAAAGAAACGGGATTGACATAGTTGGAGCGATTAAAACTGCTGATGACAACGAAAGTAGTATTTGTTTCGCGTTGAAAGACTTTAAGTTTACGAACAGTATCATCAATACCGTTTTTTATGTTGTCTTTAGATGAAGGGATAATTTGAAGATAATCGATAAAAACAATGGGAGATTTTTCTTGAGATTGGCAAAGAGGAAGTAAAATTTTTAACAGGTCATCAATGGATTCATTATGAAGTTCAATCGTACGCAGATCTAAATCAAGAGATTGATTTTCATTGATAATGTTGTCGAGTTGATTAGTCCAGCCACCACGTCGAATATCAGCGGCAGTTAGAGAAGCGGAAGAGTTGCGTTTGAAAAGTTCACGAGCAACGGATTTAGAAAATAATTCAAGCCGGCTCATTTCATAGGAGCAATAAATGCAGGTTTCGCCATTTCTTGCGAGTTGTTCAGCTAATTGCCAAGCAAAAGTAGTTTTACCGGCGGCTGGAGTTGCACCGAGTAAATACAAGCCTGTAGAGAAAATTTGATGTTGATCTAGATTGTCAAAGCCGGTTTTACGATTGGAATAATTTTTTGAGATATCAATTTCAGATTTAAAATCTTTAGTAAAATAATTTTTAAAGGAAGAAATTTTTGAAGCAGAATTTGCGTCAGTCGACAATTCGGCAAAAGATTGAGAAACTTGGGAGATAATATCGGAAACAGATGTGACACCTTTTTGAGCATCTTCAAACATTTTTATAGCGAGGTGTATTAAACGACGTAAATCGGATTTTTCCTTGATAACTCTTGCGTGATGAAGAGCGTAGCCGTTGGTAAAAGTCCAAGCGGTGATATTGAGGACATAGGCAAGATCAAGGCGTTTAGCGTCGTCCGAATTTCTAATATCTTCAGTGAGAGAAAGGATATTGGGAGCGATACCGTTGAAGTAAAGTTTAACGATATGATCGAAAATGACTCTGTGTTCAGGGCGGTAAAAGTCGTCAGAGTTAATGATATTTAAAAGTTGCGGAATAATTTCACCGTTGCGGACGAGCATAGCCCCCAAAATATCTTTTTCCATTTCGATATTGTTGGGAAAATTGTTAATTGACAAGTAGTCAATCATAAATTATCATCTCCTTGTTAGTAGTACGTTTTTTATGCTCGTCTTGGCGAGCCTTTTTATTTTTAGAAAAATAGAAGTTTATGTTTTTTATTTATTTTGTTATAATCCGGTAGTGTTTTTTTCGCTTTGAATTATAAAGTGTGCATTTGCACACGTCAAGGCTTTAAGGAGATGAGTTAAATGGATTATGCAAGCAGAATTATTGAATTGCGAAAAGCTCACGGACTAACTCAAAAACAATTAGCCTTTAGTGCAAATCTTAGCGAAGATGGCATTAAAGGCTATGAGATTCGTCGTCGAAAACCTGCGTATGATGCTTTAGTTGCTCTCGCAGACTGTTTTGGTGTTAGTATGGATTATATAGCTGGAAGAACCGATAATCCGCAAGTTATCAGATAATTGTTTTAATAACTTCATTAAGTTGTTTTCTGAGATATTGTACAACTACGTTTTAAACACTTTATAAGTCCCGATAAATTTTTTTCTGAAGAATTTCTTCTTTATCGAAGTCGGTCATCAAGTCCCAATCTTTCTCCATTTCCAAACAGTTATCGGGACAATAAGCGACAAGTTGAACAGCGTCAGGTTCACGCAAAATAGCATTAGCGATAGTGGAAACGAGAGAAATTTTGGACTGGTCGGGCAATTTTTCAGGAGCGACAACTTTGTAATGAACGGGTCGTTTTTCGTGAGATAAAATGGCGTGCAAAGTATCAACTTGAGATTTTAAATGATTGATACGCTGATGAAGATTTTTACGCCGACTTTCAACTTCATCATGTTGACGAACAAAATTAAAATTTTTGCGAAGAATGCCGGCGGCAATAAGTTCAATTTTCTTTTGCGAATCAGATTGTTGACAAAGAGAATCCAGTTCAGTTTGTCGATTTTCGAGAGAAATTTTTAAATTTTTAAGGCGATTTTGTTCGAGTTCGAGCAAAGTTTTTTGTTTGATGAGAAAATATTTTTCCTGTAAGAAAATAGGACGTTCTTCAGCAGACCAATCTTTTTCTTGGAAAAGTTTTTGACGGAAAGAAAAGGCACGGAGATTTTTGGAAAATTTTTCTTCGTCCTTTTTTAATTTTCTGATATCAAAACGCAATTTTTTGAAACCGCCGTGAACAAAAATATTTTTCGCCATTTCGGCAGCACGTTGAGGCGAAATAATTTTTGTTTGCAGTTCAAATTTTTTGTCGAGAGTTTTTTCGTATTCTTTTTTGAGTGCAGAAAGATGACGGCGGAGAATGTCGTAGACTTCGCGAGTTTTAAAAATGTTTTTGGGTTCTTCGGACATCGTTTGAGCGAAAAGTTTGTCGTGAAGTTCATCAACAGCTTTTTCCAGATTTTGACCGGCAAGTTTGAGCATTTTTCTTGCGTGAAGATTATTTTGCAAAATTTGATGAGTGACCATAAGAATATTTTTCTTGCAATCGGGCGTTTCAAGTTTTTGGTCAATTTTTTCGACAGATTTTTTCATGAGAATGGCAGACATTTTGAGTGCAAAAACTTTTTTCTTAACGCCGGAAACAACATCATCATAGGCTTTGAGGGCATCTTTTTGAGAATCGTTAGGCATTTTAAGCGAATTTAAAAATTCTTCCAAATGTTTTTGTTGAGCGAGAGTTTCAAAATAATTTTGGCGGAGCGTACGTTCGGACTTGGTTAAATATTCCATTTTGGCTTGTTCTTCAGCATTGTGACGGGAAATGATAGCCCGTTTCCAATTATTGACTTCGGCGACGGCGGAAAACATTTTTGATTTTAAATCTTGGAATGAGTTAGGACTGGAGTGCAAAAACTGTTCCGAATCAATGAGTTTTTTTGCTTTGGTGGAGGAAATTTGAACGGCATCTTTGGTTTCAAGTTCCTCAGCCTCTTTTGTCAGCGAATCCGTTTTCAAAATTAAATCGTAATGTTTTTGGCGGAGTTGACGGAACTCCTTGAGTTTTGCAAGTTGCGGGTCGTCATTTTCTTTACAAGAAATTATTCCAATATATTTTTCGGGAACACGGTTAAACAGTCGGGCAAGAAAAGTATCGCCATTTTTTTCAGCTTCTTCTTTTTGGGCTTTCAAAGTTCTGTGGTCAACTCGAATAGAAAAGCCATTTTTTTCGAGAACTTCATTTTGGATTTTTGCACAATCGGCACGCAGTTCAGTTATGTAGGAGTGGTCGCCCCATTTTCTGTCACGTTGTGAGCCGCGTTTAAATTTTTCTTCAAAGGTCGGTTCCGATCCGTCTTTTTTCTTGCGAGCAGGATACTTGAAAAAGTTACACGCGGAGCGTTCTTTGATTTTTTCCACCTCGTCAATCAATCTCTCTGAAAACATAATGTGAACGTGAGGGTGTCTTTGATTCGAGAGTTCGCCAAATTTGTCGTGAATGGCGTAGGCGTAATAATGGTTGGATAAATGTTTTTCGATAAAAGGTTCAATAATCTGACGAAATTGGTCAACCGTTTTCAATTCATTCGGCAAGGCAAATTCAATTTCAACATAACGACGGTTGCCGACTCCTTCATATCTGTCGGCGGCTTTGAAAAAATTCTTCGGATCATCTTTCGCCCATTTCGGCAATTTATGAGAATGGAAAATACAACCGCCGCGATGTGCGAAGGCATTTTCTCGGTTTATGTATTCGACGTGAGAATGTGCCGAAACGTAATTTTGACTTTCATCAATGCGTTGCAAAATGGTGTCAGCAGTCCACTTTGCTAAATTTTTTCTTTCATCGGAAAAATCAAAACGAACGTTTTTATCCTGATAAGACTCCTGA
>JAFZMV010000059.1 GCA_017553205.1 Selenomonadaceae bacterium
CGGATTGTGGCTCCGATATGCGTGGGTTCGATCCCCACGAGTCGCCCCACAGGGGTATAGCTCAATTGGTAGAGCAACGGTCTCCAAAACCGTAGGTTGTGAGTTCAATTCTTACTGCCCCTGCCAATCGGAAGTTTACAAGCCTTGTCTTTATTGACAGGGCTTTTTGGATTATAGTTTTAAAAATCTGTTTTATGTATTAAACCATACTAAATTTGTTATACGAGGTGATTTTTTGATAAAAGAAACTTTTGATATAACCGGAATGAGTTGTTCGGCATGTTCTGCACGAGTTGAAAAAGCTGTCGGCAAAATTATCGGTGCTGAAAATGTCAGCGTAAATCTTTTGACAAATTCCATGCAGGTCAATTACGACGAAAAAATTTTTTCTCCGCAAAATATTATTGACGCTGTTGTGAATGCAGGCTATGGAGCAAGTTTAAAGACAATGCGTAATGCGAAATTCGTAATTCGTAATGAAATAGAGCCTGTTGATAAAGAAATTTCTGAAATGAAAAATCGGCTGAAATGGTCGATATTTTTTTTGATTCCGACAATTTATATTGCGATGCATGAAATGTTTTGGAGTCCCGAATTTATCAAAAATATTTTCGACGGAAGAGAAAATGCGATAACTTTTTCTTTCGTGCAAATTCTTTTAATTTTGCCGATTATGTATCTCAACAGAAAATTTTATATAAACGGTTTCAAAAATTTATTTCGCGGCTCACCGAATATGGACACTTTAGTCGGACTCGGTTCGATGTCGGCGGCAGTTTTCGGAGCGTTTTCAATTTTTATGATAGGTCACGGACTCGGTACACAGAATTTTTTATTGGTGGACGAATACAGCAAAAATTTATATTTTGAATCTGCAGGAATGATTGTAACTTTAATCACCGTCGGAAAATTTTTTGAGGCACGGGCGAAAGGTCAGACTACGAAAGCTATAAAAAGTTTGATAAATCTTTCGCCAAAGACTGCAAATGTTTTTCGTGACGGCATTGAGCAAAAAATTTCTGTTGAAGATTTGAAAATTGGCGACGAAATTTTTACAAGACCGGGAGAAATTTTTGCGACGGACGGAATTATTTTTGACGGAGAAACTTTTGTTGACGAGTCTGCAATAACCGGTGAAAGTCTGCCCGTCAAAAAAATTGTCGGTGATAAAATTATTGGCGGTACGATAAATAAAAACGGTTTTATAAAATTTCGTGCGGAAAAAGTCGGCGAAGATACTGCACTGAAAAAAATTATTGCTCTTGTCGAAGAAGCAAGTTCAAGTAAAGCCCCGATTTCAAAACTTGCCGATAAAATTTCCGGGATTTTTGTTCCGACTGTAATTTTTATTTCGATTGCGGCGGGAATTTTTTGGATTTTGAAAGGTGCAGATTTTGAATTTGCGTTTTCTATTGCGATTTCAATTTTGGTTATAAGTTGTCCATGTGCATTGGGATTGGCAACGCCCGTTGCGGTTATGGTAGGGACGGGAAAAGGTGCGGAGAACGGAATTTTGATAAAATCAGGCGAAGCGTTGGAAACTGCAGGAGAAATTGACACAGTTTTTTTTGACAAGACGGGAACTTTGACGGAAGGAAAACCTTTTGTCACGAATATAATTTTGTGCGGAATTGACGAGAAAAATTTTTTGGAAATTGCGGCAGGTTTGGAGTCGAAAAGCGAACACCCTCTGGCAAAGGCGATTTTAAATTTTGCGGAAGAAAAAAATATTTTGCCGCGTGAAATGAAAAATTTTCATGCAGTTTTCGGAAAAGGAATTTTTGCAGAATTTGAAGGGAAAAAATATTTTTGCGGAAAATCTGACTTAAAAATTGAACAGGCAGAAAAATTAAAAATGGAAGGCAAAACTATTTTATTTTTGACTCAAGAAAAAAATTTGCTTGGAATAATTGCGGTTGCCGATATTGTCAAAAAAAGTTCTGTGTCGGCGGTCGAAGAATTTAAAAATCTGGGAATTGAAACGGTTATGTTGACGGGTGACAACAAATTTGCGGCGAAAAATATTTCCGAAAAACTTGGGATAAAAAATTTTGTCGCAGAAATTCTGCCCGAAGAAAAAGAAAAAGAGATAGAAAAATTTCAGTCGGCAGGAAAAAAAGTTGCAATGATAGGTGACGGCGTGAATGATGCTCCCGCTCTCGTAAAATCTGATTTGGGAATTGCGATAGGTGCGGGAACAGATGTTGCGATTGAAAGTGCGGACGCGGTTTTGGTAAAAAGTAATTTGCCGGACGCAGTAAGCACGATAAAATTAAGTCGTGCCGTCATGAAAAATATCAAGGAAAATTTATTTTGGGCATTTTTTTACAATATAATTTGCATACCGTTGGCGGCAGGAGTTTTTTATCCGAGTTTCGGAATAAAACTTTCTCCGATGATTGGAGCGGCGGCAATGAGCTTATCAAGTGTTTGCGTTGTGTTAAATGCTCTGCGTTTGAGATTTTTTAAAGTTGAAAAGCAGGATTTTTCAGACGAGCAAAAAATTTCTACCGATGTCAAAATTGAAAGTGTTTTTTTGAAAAATGTTGAGGAGGATTTAAAAATGGAAAAAATTACTTTGAAAATCGAAGGCATGATGTGCAAGCATTGTCAAAAGCATGTTCATGACGCACTGGCGAAAATTGACGGCGTGGAAAGTGTTGAGGTAAGTTTGGAAAATAATTCTGCAGAAGTCACGGCGAATAAAAAAATTTCTCTTGAAGAATTTGAAAAAGTTATCACTGACGCAGGTTATGAACTTGTGAAATAAAATTTTCGATTAACCAAAAATAATTTTCTTGCCGATAAAATTATAAGGTCTTATAATTTTTCGGAATTGAAAGCAGGTGAATATTTTATGGCGATGAAAGTTGTTACCATGACTCCCACAACGTCATTTGAAATGTTACGCGAAGGCGGCGGAAAAGTTTTTGAAAGAGATAACGATTTTTCAGAAGAAATTTTCAAGCAGAGTGGCGAAGGAGTTTCTCATGAAGAAATGGAGGCAATGCTCAAAAAAATTGACGAGCAGGCGGGTAAACTTGGAAAAACTCCAACTTATGACGAGTTGAAAGCATATCGCACCATGATAAAAAAATTTGTCGGTTTGGCTGTCAGTAACATGTACGAGCTGAACACAGAGGCGGGCTGGGATCGAATGGGACGGCAGAGAGTTTTCACGACCGTCAGAAAAATTGACAACAAACTTGAAGAAATGGCTGAAAAAATTCGTCTTGGTCAGTCCGCACAACTTGACGTTATCGCGAGCCATGATGCAATTCGCGGAATGCTTGTCGATTTGTACATGTGATGGACGGCTGGAAAAATATTCTTGGTCACGCTGAAATTATTGAAAAGCTGAAAAAATTTTCCGCAGAAAAAAATTTTCCGCATGCAATAATTTTTTCGGGAATTGAAGGGATTGGAAAAAGAAAAACCGCAGAAATTTTTGCCGCGTCACTTCTCTGTGAAAATCTGCGGGACGACGGAGAACCCTGCGGAATTTGTTCAAGCTGTAAACTTATGAACGGAAAATCTCACCCTGATTTTTATGTTGTCGAGCCTGAAGTAACTAAGACGACCAAAAATATAAAAATCGGGCAGATTAGAACTTTGCAAAGTCAGACAGCTTTAAAGCCTGTCCAGTCAGATATAAGAGTTGTAATAATCGACGGTGCGGAATTTCTGAAAAAAGAGGCGGCTAATTGTCTGCTGAAAACTTTAGAAGAACCGATGAGCCGAACAGTTTTTATTTTAATCACGGCAAACAAAGCGGGATTGTTAATGACTGTCCGTTCAAGATGCGTGACGATAAATTTTGAAAGACTGAAAGACGAAGATATAAAATCAGAATTATTGCGGCGGGAAATTGAATCGGAGCGGGCAGAAAAAATTTCAATAATTTCGGGCGGAAGTTTGGGACGTGCGGTAAAACTTTCAGAGTCAGGCGGTTACGAAATGCGGGAATCGGCTTTGGATTTAATCGAAAGAATTTTCCGTGCAGAAATGTCAAACGAAGATATTTTTACAAAGGGCGGACAAATTACAGACTGGACAAAAGAACAATTTTCGGACTTCGTGATTTACATTCAAAAAATTTTGCGGGATATTTTTCTGCTGGATACTGCCACACTTTATAATCCCGATTTAAAAGAACGGCTGGAACAAATAAAATTTTCCGATCAGAAAATAATTGAAATGGTAAAAATCGGTGTGGAAACTCACAAGCGTTTAAAATCAAATGCAAATCTTCGGCTTTTGTCGGAGTCTTATTTTTTACAGCTAAAAAAATTAGTTGTTAGTAATTAGTTGTTAGAATTATAATTACGCATTAAGAATTCCTAATTAAAAAAGCGGGGTGGAAAATCTGAAAGTTATAGGCGTAAGATTTAAAAAGGCGGGGAAAATTTATTATTTTGATCCCGTTGGAGAAAATATTCAAAAAGGAGATCATGTAATTGTCGATACAGTACGCGGGCTGGAATGTGGCGAAGTCGTCATCGGAGAAATGGAATTTCCTGACGGAGAAAAGCCTGCAAATTGTCCGCATATTTCTCAGATAAATAAAATTCACCGCAAAGCAACTAAGGCGGACTTGGCACGAGTTAAAGACAACAAATTAAACGAGCAGAAAGCCTTTGAAATCTGCAGAGAAAAAATTATTGAACATGATCTTCCCATGAAACTCATCAACGTCAGTTATACTTTTGACGTGAACAAAATTATTTTTTATTTTACCGCAGAAAGCCGAGTTGATTTTCGAGATTTAGTCAGGGATTTGGCGTATATTTTTCATACGAGAATTGAACTTCGTCAAGTCGGAGTTCGCGACGACGCAAAAAGATTGGGCGGGACAGGCTGTTGCGGCAGACCTCTTTGCTGTGCAAACTTTTTGGGAGATTTTGCCCCTGTTTCAATTCGTATGGCTAAAGAGCAAAATTTATCTCTCAATCCCGCGAAAATTTCCGGAATATGCGGGCGTCTTTTGTGCTGTCTTAAATTTGAAAGCGAATATTATCACGAAAAATACATGGAAAATTTCAAATCTTTTCAGCCTGCACGCGGTGACAAAGTTATTGTTTCTGAAGGCGAAGGGAGAATTGTCGCAGTAAATTATCAAGTGAGAACCGCCACTGTCCTTTTGGATAATCGTCGAACAGTTGCGGCTCCCTGGGAAGATATTCTCCCTGTTGAAATTGCCGCAAAAAATCCTTCGTCCGAAGATTTTTTTACTGATACCGCAATGACTGAAACTTCGGAATTTGAAAAAATTCCTGACTCCGAAGAAATTTTTGTCGAAAAATTCGAGGAAGAAAAAATTATTGTCGAAGAAAAAATTTCTGAACCTGAACCGAAAAAACGCGGCGGACATTATAACCGAAAGGCAAATTACAATAAAAAATTCCGTGCGAAAAATGACAAAAAATTTTCTGATGACAGAGGACAGAAAAAAAATTTCAAGTCCCGCCGTCCCAACAAAAACGGAGATTTTAAAAAATGAACGAAGATTTTTCTAAACTCCGCGAAGGTGAACGCCTTGATGACTTAATGAGATCGGGAAGAAAAATAATTCAAAATAAATCTGAATTTTGTTTTTCAATGGATTCGGTTTTGATTGCACATTTCCCGAAGTTCAAAAAAAATTTTAAAGTTTTGGACTTGGGAACAGGCACGGGAGTAATTCCGCTTTTGGCGGCTGATGAAGTTGCCGAAATATGTGCTGTGGAATTAAATTCCAGAATGGCGGAAACTGCACGGCGAAATGTGGAACTAAATAATTTGTCAAAAAAAATTTCGGTCGTTGAAGGAGATTACAGACTCCATCGCGACCTTTTTTCTGCAGAAAGTTTTGATTTGGTTATTGCAAATCCGCCTTATGTTCCGATAAAAAACGGAGAAACAAATAAAATTCATGGAGCGGCTGCTGCTCGTCATGAATTGACCGCAACTCTTGAAGATGTAGTTACTGCGGCAAGATATGTTTTAAAATTTCATGGAAGTTTCTGCATGATTCATTTGGCGGCAAGACTTTGCGAAATTGTTGACGCACTTCACCGCCATCAATTTGAAATGAAACGTCTGCAGATTATTCAGCCGAAAATAAATCGAGATGCAAATTTAATTATGATTGAGGCAGTTGTCGGAGGAAAGCCGGGCAATTTAAAAATTCTTCCGCCACTCGTAGTTCATAACGAAGATAATTCATACACCGACGAAATTAAAAAAATTTACGGATTGGAAAAATAATTTTCAGTTGTTTGACTTGAAAAATTTTTTGAATAAAATATTTGTCATAAAAATTTTTTTGGAGGTTTTAACATGGACATTGACATCAGCAAAATTAAATTTGACGAAAAAGGACTTGTTCCCGCGATTGTTCAAGAAGAAAGTGGACAGGTTTTAATGCTCGCTTATATGAATGAAGAATCACTGCAGAAAACTATTGAAACAGGGTACACGCATTTTTTTAGCCGCAGTCGTCAGACTCTCTGGAAAAAAGGAGAAACAAGCGGAAATGTTCAGCAGGTCAAGGCTCTTTATTATGACTGCGACGGTGATACTCTTCTTGTGAAAGTTCATCAAACGGGCGTGGCATGTCATACGGGAAGTTATTCTTGTTTCAGCGGTCGCAGACTTGATAAAAATGAAAATCTTCCTGCAGTCGTGGATCAGCCTGAAAAAGAAAATTTACCGCTTGTACTTTATGAACTTTATTCAGTGATAAAAGATCGTCAGCGTCACCCCGTCGAAGGTTCTTATACAAATTATTTGTTCATCAAAGGGCAAGACAAAATTTTAAAGAAAGTCGGAGAAGAAGCTGTAGAAACAATTATCGCGTCGAAAAATGACAACAAAAATGATATTGTCTACGAAATGGGCGATTTGTGGTATCACTGTTTAGTTTTGCTTGCTTGGCATGGAATTACTCCCGAAGAATTGTTTGCAGAACTTATGAACCGCAGAAAAGGCGGAAGTTATCATAAATTCACGGGAAAAACCGGAGAACGTCCCAATGATTAAAAAAATTTTTGCGGGAATTTTTTTGCTTGCGGTAGTTTTTCTTGTAGGAAATGAAATTGACAAAAGACTTTCTGCACAGACTATTCAAGAAATTGCAGACGGCCCGAAAATTTTGGTTTTAAATTATCATCAAGTGAATAATAATTTTTCACCGCTTGCCGTCCCTGTAACTGCTTTTGCGGATCAAATGCACTATCTTGTTGAAAGCGGTTATGTTTCCATAACTCCTTCTGAACTTGCCGACGGACTTGCGGGAGAAATTACACTTCCCGAAAAACCTGTGTTAATTACTTTTGATGACGGATATATTGACAACTACACAAATGCTTTTCCGATTTTAAAAGCACAGGGACTTCGAGCAACTATTTTTGTTATTCCTTCATCTATCGGCAGCGGAAATTATATGTCTTGGGAAAATTTAAAAGAGATGGAAAAAAACGGAATTACAATTCAATCTCACACCATGCACCATGCGAAACTTGAAGAACTTCCAGATGATGAAATCAGAAAAGAACTTTTGGACTCAAAAAACTTGCTTGAGGAACAACTCGGACACACTGTAGAATTTCTTGCATATCCTACGGGAACTTATAATTTGCACATCGCGGGAATTGCTCACGACGTAGGATATAAAGCCGCGTTCACCGTAAAATACGGCAATGTTGATTTGGGAAGTAATATGTATGCGTTGGAGCGTGTGCCGATTTTTCAGACGGAAAGCACAATGAAAAATTTTTTTGAGCGTGTAGAATATCGGCAGAGTTTTGAAGAATTCGGCTGGATAAAAAAATAATCGGAGGCAGAACATGAATTTTGTTGCGATTTTATTTCTTTCGGTTGTCACGATAATTTTTTTGTTGGGAATTTTTCGCACGTTCCGCATGTCCAAAATTTCTGTCGGGCTTATCGAAAAATATGAGAATGACAAAAAGAATCCCGCACTCATCGACGATATTTTTTCTGAAATTAACAAAGATTTTTTTCTTGCCCGCGTATTCAAAAGAAATTTCGGAGAAAAAAAAGATATTGAACTTTTGCACAAAAAATTAATGAAGTGGGGAGATTTCAGAAAATACAACCGTTATGTTCCGATAACTTCTTTTTTTAATGTCAACACATTGGATTATCTTTTGAAACATAAAAACGACGACGCACAAAAACTCACCGAAAAAGTTATGAATCATTTTCACATTTAAAAATTTTCTATCGACAAATTTATAACTTGTGATAAAATTATCGACAGTTGTTTCAAAGAAATTTGAAGGAGGAATTTTTTCATGAAATATGTTTGTAACGTCTGCGGATATGAGTACGACGAAGAAGTCGGCGATCCCGATAACGGAATTGAGCCGGGAACAAAATTTGAAGATTTGCCTGATGATTTTGTCTGTCCTTTGTGCGGAGTAGGTAAAGAAGATTTTTCAAAAGTTGAATAAGAATTTTACGGGAAAATTTTTTCCCTGAAATATTTTTTGGTTTTTTAGAGGAGGATTTTTAATATGAAAGTAACAGTAGTCGGTTCCGGTAACGTCGGTGCAACTGCCGCAAATGTTTTGGCGACAAAAGGTTTTGCAAGTGAAGTAGTTCTTATCGACATTAAAGAAGGACTTTCCGAAGGTAAAGCAATGGACATCATGCAGACTGCCCACATGCTCAACTTCGACACAACAGTTAAAGGCGTAACAAATGATTATTCTGCAACTGCAGGTTCTCAAGTCGTCGTTATTACTTCAGGTATTCCGCGTAAACCCGGAATGAGCCGCGAAGATTTAATCGGAGTTAATGCGGGTATCGTCGGCAACGTCATGAACTCTGCTCTTCAGTATTCTCCCGATGCGTTCTTCATCATTATTTCCAATCCTATGGACGCTATGACTTACCTTGCGATTAAAAATTCCAAACTTCCCCGCAACCGTATTCTCGGACAGGGCGGCATGCTTGACAGTTCCAGATTCCGTTATTATCTCGCACAGGCTCTTCAAAAAGCCGGCTATCCTGCAACTCCCACCGATGTTGATGGAATGGTTGTAGGCGGTCACAGCGATAAAACTATGGTTCCGCTTGTCAGTCTTGCAACTTATCGCGGTATTCCTGTAACTCAACTTCTCAGTCAAGAATTGATTACTGAAGCTGTTGAAGCTACAAAAGTCGGCGGTGCAACTCTTACAAAACTTCTCGGAACTTCTGCATGGTATGCTCCGGGTGCGGCGGCTGCTGCTATGGTTGAGGCTATCGCTCTTGATTCCAAAAAACTTATTCCTTCTTGCGTATATCTTGACGGCGAATACGGCGAAAAAGATTTGTGTATCGGTGTTCCTGTTATTCTCGGCAAAGACGGCTGCGAAAAAATTGTTGAAGTCAATTTCTCCGAAGAAGAAAAAGCTAAATTTGCTGAAAGTGTTGCGGCTGCTCGCGATACAAATTCCAAACTCGGTGACGCATTGAAATAATTTGTAATTAAAAATTTGACAAAAAATCTCCCGTGAAAATTTTTCATGGGAGATTTTTTATTTCAAAAATTGTAATTCCATTAAAAAATTTTTGAACACTTGACAAAACACTGCTGTGGGGGGGGGGGGGGAAATACAGTTTATAAAAATTTAGGAGAGATTGTTCGGAAAAAGTTTTTTTGAGTCGCTCAGGGAAGGATTTATTTTTTGGAAAGGTGAGATTTCTATGACGTTAATTTTTTTCGATCTCCAGCGTTTTGTAAACATTGGAAATCGCAAGTCAAACACGGTCGTTTCAGGAAAAGAATCTGCTGATTATTTGGAAAATGTCGGCAGTAACGTCCAGATTTATGGTTACGGCGGAAACGACACGATTAAAAGCAGCAAGGGGAGCGAAGTAACGATTGACGGCGGTGCAGGCAATGACAGCATCAATATTACTCCGACGACAAAAAATCCTAAATTTTTTTTCGTGAGTTTATATTCGCTCTTTATATCTGCAAAAATTTTTCAAGGATTTTAGGAATTTTAATCGTCGGCGTAATAATTCCAGTTACTACGCCCAAATTATTACCGGTGACGGTGATGATAAGGTTCAAAATTGGTATGGTTACGCAACGATTTTGACTGGTAGCGGCGATGATTACGTTTACAATTACAGGTCTAACACTTCTGTTGAACTTGGTGATGAAAATGATACTATCGATAACTCTGACGGAAGAGCAACAATAGACGGCGGCACGGGCAATGATTTTATTCGTAACGATTATGGAGATGGAAGCGTTGTAGCTTCAGGTGGAGACGGAAACGATATTACTCCGACGATTAAAATTACCAAAAACTGTGAGAAATTTTTAGCAGACGTGAAATGCGAATAGAATCTCACGAAAAAAATTTAGTATTTATTGTCGTCGGAGTAATACTATTATAAGTGGCGATATGTTTGCAACGCTGTCGGGAGGAGCAGGCAACGATCGCATTATAAACGGAGTTGAGGCAGATTCAGATGGGAATTCTCCGACAACTTATGGAGGTGGAGGCGATTATGTTGAAATCTACGGTGGCGACGGCGACGACACCATAGAAAGTTATGGAAGTCTTCGTTTAGGTCGTTTCCACACAATCAACGGTGGAGCGGGTTCAGATTTAATTTTGCTCAACAACTGTCCAGACGACTACTTAACAATTCAACACTTTTACGGCGATGGCAACGATACAATTATCGGATTCGGTGCAGACGATAGTTTGCAAATAGCAGAAAATGAAGACTTTACGACAATATTGAGCGGCAAAGATACAATTGTTACATTTGGTAACGGAGAGACTCTCACGCTGAAAGATTTTAATACAGACAGTTCTGACGGTGGTGAAGATACTGATGGTGGTGGAAGTTCTGACGATGGCGGAGAAGATGAACCTGCTAAAACTTTGCCGGAGGGTTTGAGTTTAAATGATGACGAAACTGTCATGACTGCAAGAAAAAATTTCAAAGACTCTTCAATCGACTTGACGCAATATGAAAAAGTAACAACTTTGAAAGCGTCCGCAGTAACTCAAGCCTTGAAAATCATCGGAAACAGCCTTGCGAATAAAATTTTGGGCGGAAAAGGCAAAGACACAATTTACGGCGGTGCGGGAAATGATAATTTGACAGGCGGTGCAGGTAACGACAAACTTTTCGGTGACGCGGGAAATGATACTTTGCGTGGCGGAGCAGGCAATGATAATTTGACGGGCGGTGCAGGTAACGACAAACTTTTCGGTGACGCGGGAAATGATACTTTGTTCGGCGGTGTAGGTAATGACACATTAAAAGGTGGAGCAGGTAACGATGTTTTTATTCATTCAAAGGGCAAAGACGTAATCACGGATTATTCAAGTGGAGATAAAATTTTCTTGCAGGATACCGCGATTAAAAGTTGGAACGTCAGAGGAAAAAATGTTATCTTCACAACTGAAAGCGGAACTGTTACGGTTAAGAACGGCAAAGGCAAACGAATTTCAATAGAAATTTCAAAGATTTATTCGAGTTCAAGTTCCGCAAATTTGTTTACAGAAGAAAATAATTTTGTTTCGTCAGATAATCTTTCAGAAATTACTAGGGCGTGTTGGTAAAGTCTAAATTTTTATCATGACGGTGGCAAGAAGAACAAAATTTAAAAAGCAAACGGACAATTTGTCGTAACGTGTTGCAATGTGTCTGTAGTGTTTGATGCGATTAAAAAATCTTTCGATAA
>JAFZMV010000060.1 GCA_017553205.1 Selenomonadaceae bacterium
CTTAAATGGCTTTGGTAATTAGCAGACCTCTACTCCGACTGAAAAGTTTGGAGCAAGTCAGCCGTATCTAAGCAATTTGGGGGTTCACTCCCCAAGCTAGCGAATTTATTCGCTGGTAGTTGACGAAATGCTGGTATTTTTAAACGTAGAAGGAAAAAGCTTTGCAACTTTATGAGGAAGTAAAATCCGTCAAGAACGTTATGGGAATTGCCAAAAGAAACTGTTACTACTTGAAAAATTCCAAAATTGATAAATACCGTGAGCTGAGAATAAAAATTCGGGAAATCTTTGAAAAAAATGCGAAGTTAAAATTAAGCGAACGAGAAAATACAATTCGTACAAAGGGGAAATAACGCCTGCGATTGAAAATTTAATAGCAGGAGATTTTCATGCGGATAAGCCGAATGAAAATGGCTCAGCGATCTCACCGAATTTGCGATTACTGCAGGAAAAGTTTATCTGTCGCCGATAGTCGATTGTTTTTGACGGATTTATTCCTTCGTGGACGGTTGGAACGGAAAAGTGTTGATAAACTCAAACTGAATGAGAAGCCAATTTTACGTACTGACAGAGGATGTCACTACAGGTGGCAGGGTCGGATTGACATAACCGAAAATTTCGGTTTCAAACGCTCAATGTCTGCAAAAGGTTGTTCATCAGACAATTCTGCTTGCGAGGGTTTCTTCGGTCGACTTAAGAATGAATTTTTTTATGGTCGTGATTGGTCAGATTACTCGCTCGACGGCTTCATTTCGGCTCTCGATGATTACATCGTTTGGTATAATGAAGTCAGAATTAAGAAATCTTTGGGATTTTTAAGCCTGGTAGAATACAGGCAAAAAATGAATTTCGTTGCTTAATTTGTCCAGTTTTTTGTCCGCATCTCCCCCTGCCGAATCGCATTTCAAATCAACCAGATAAAATTTCAAATTTGTTTTTGAACGAAAAATTATTTTTCGTGGATTCCTACTTTGTTGCCTAATTTTTGCTTTTTTGGTCGTCGGGGTAATAGAAAAGTTGCAAAATTTTTCCTTTGAATTATAATATGAACACAAGTGAAGAATGATGATAGTTGTTTTATAAATGGTCGCTTTTCCTACTCGTAACGAACAGCAGTGGAAGAGAAAAATTTTTTTGAAAAAACTTTACTGAAAGGTGACAATTTTGTTCAGAAAGTTATTTGATTGGTTGAACGATTTGGATTCGCGTCAACTTTTGGCTTTAGCCGGAGTTGTAATGGTTGTTATATTCGCCGTGTTTTATTCATCTCTTTCGTGGCTGACGAGCAAAGATGAAGATGACAAGGATTTATTACGCCCTTCGACTGCTGCGAATGTAAGAACGGTTGTCACTGCCAAAAAAGATATTCCGCCACTGACAATAATAAAAGCCGATATGTTGATGACGAAGGAAGTTGTTGAAGATTTCGCTCCGCAAGATGCAATGACGGATATTTCCGACGTAGTGAATATTTCAGCAAAAACAGAAATTTTTGAAGGCGATGTGATAACAAGACGAAAACTTCTGTCCGATTCAAAAAAATTGACTTTTGTAGATTCTATTCCTTCTAGGGCGTGTTGGTAAAGTCTAAATTTTTATCATGACGGTGGCAAGAAGAACAAAATTTAAAAAGCAAACGGACAATTTGTCGTAACGTGTTGCAATGTGTCTGTAGTGTTTGATGCGATTAAAAAATCTTTCGATAA
>JAFZMV010000061.1 GCA_017553205.1 Selenomonadaceae bacterium
ATGTTTATGAAGATCGTGCAGTTCGTGATGCTGTCAACAGTCAAGAACCTTTTGTACTGCGTCAGCCTAATTCTCCCGCCTCTCTTTGCATTAAAGAACTTGCCAAGTCTTTAATAACCGGAGAAAAAATGGGAGAAGTCGGAAAGGGCTGGAGAAATATTTTGGATAAAATTTTCAGTTGATGAAAATAAAATAAAAATTTTTTTAACGAGGTGATTCGGTTGGTAGAAATTTTTAAATCCCAAGAATCGGGACACCTTGAAAAGTTGACATTGAAAACTTTGGAGAAGGGTGCATGGATAAATATTGTAGACCCTACTCCCTACGAATTAAAGGAAGTCAGTGTGGCGGCGAATGTTGAGCCGGATTTTTTGCGTTCAGCACTCGACGAAGAAGAAAGATCTCATCTTGATGTTGAAGAAGATTCTGTCATGATTTTGACAAATGTTCCTGTTGTTTATGATGAAGAAAGTTATGACACTCTGCCGCTGTCAGTTATCTTGACGAAAAAATTTATTATTACCGTTTGTCTTGAAGAAACTCCCGTTATTGCAAGTTTCAACGAAAGAACCGCAAGACTTTTTCACACTTACAAAAAAACTCAATTTCTTTTTGAAATTTTGTACAGGTCGGCGACTTTTTATCTTCGTTATCTCCGCCAAATAAATAAACTTTCCGATGAAATTGAAGATCAACTCCGCCAGTCCATGAAAAATAATGATATTCTCCGACTTATGGAACTTCAAAAAGGTTTAACTTATTTTAATGCCTCTCTTCGTTCAAATGATGCGGTTCTTGAAAAACTTTTAAGAATCAGAACAAGCCGAAGTCTTGCGGGAATTTTGGATATTTACGAAGAGGACGAAGATTTGCTGGAAGATGTCATAATCGAAAATAAACAGGCAAGAGAAATGGTTGAAATGTACAGCCAAATTCTTTCACGAATGGCAGATACTTTTTCTTCAATTATTTCAAACAATCAGAACAGAGTCATGAAATTTCTTGCGGCAATTACAATTATAATCGCCGTTCCTACAGTTATTGCAAGTTTTTTCGGAATGAACGTTCCCGTACCGCTTGCAGAATATCCTTACGGTTTCCAAGCTGTTATTTTTATAGCTTTTGTTGCGTCGTGTACTGCCGCCTATTTTTTCTGGAAAAATCAAATGTTTTAGAAGGTGTCGGCGGAATATTTTTTTCTGAAACTTTATCAAATTTTTCTGAAAATAATTTTACTATTAACCGTTTTTGTCTTGAAAATGAAGAAAAAAATTGATATATTACAAAAAATTTTTGATATGGTGTATTTTTTTACGGCAAGGAGGTTGTCATGAAGAGGATTTTTTTAGAGGACGAAATTTCCGAAAATATAACTATTAGCGGAAATGACGCAAGGCATTTGGCGTATTCTCTGCGAGCAAAAAAGGGAGATCGAATTATCGCGGTTGACAGGTCGGGAAATACTGCAACTATTGAACTCACAGAATTTGACAGAGAAAAAATTTCGGCAAAATGTATCGGCGAAATTAAAAAAGTCGAATCAAGCGAAACGATAAAAATTATTCATCGCGTCGGAAAGAAAAACGAAGTCGAAACTCATCAAAGACCAATGGAAAAAATTTTTAAAAAATCTGTAACGCTTGCCGAATGTCTGCCGAAACAAAATAAATTTGATATTGTTGTCGAAAAAGCTACAGAACTCGGCGTTGATAAAATTTCTCCGTTGATTTCCGACAGAACAATCGCACGTCCCGGCAATTTCCGTGCAAAAACAAAATTGGATCGTTGGACAAGAATTGCAAAAGAAGCTGCCGAACAGTCTGCCCGCGATACTATTCCGAAAATTGAAAATATCTGCGAACTTATGGAATGGCTGAAAGAAATTGAGCCGACTTTGGGACACTTCGTCAAAAATAAGAAAGATAAAAAAGTTTTTGACTGCAAAGGTTCTCTTCTGCTTTTCTGCTACGAAAAAGAAAACGAACAGACTATTCAAGAAATTTTGCGTGAATACAAAATTTCTGACTGCCATAAAAATATTATTATTCTCATCGGACCTGAAGGCGGTTTCAGTGAACGCGAAGTCCGCGAAATAAAATCAGCGGGAGGAGTCAGCGTAAGTCTTGGAAAAAGAATTTTAAAAACGGATACTGCAGCTATTTCAACTCTTGCCGCCGTCCAGTACGAATTAAACTAAAAAAATTTTTTCGATTGAATCAAATAAGAAATTTTCTGCCTGCTTGGCAGTTTTTTATTTGCAGATGTTCATAGACTAAAAAATAATTTTTCTAGGGCGTGTTGGTAAAGTCTAAATTTTTATCATGACGGTGGCAAGAAGAACAAAATTTAAAAAGCAAACGGACAATTTGTCGTAACGTGTTGCAATGTGTCTGTAGTGTTTGATGCGATTAAAAAATCTTTCGATAA
>JAFZMV010000062.1 GCA_017553205.1 Selenomonadaceae bacterium
TGGATTGTGGAACGTACTTTTGCGTGGTTGGAAAAGAATCGCCGTTTGTGGAAAAATTGTGAACGTAAACTTCACACTTCAATGCAGATGACTGTTCTTGCTTTACTTACTCTTATTCTCAAAAGATTTTAGACAGGTTCTCAGACAATCGCTCAAACAAATATCAGAAACAATAGTAGTACGAATCGGTCTGTTAAATGGCACGCCTTCTTTTACGTGTTCTTTATCGCGACTACGTCCGTAAGTTCTCGTCAAGACAATATCACAGAAAAATTTTAGTAAATCTGTTTAAATTTGTCGTACAAGGTGAAAGCAGACTTTTTTTGTGCTATAATAGAAAAAATATTTTGAAAGGAATTTTTTTTATGGAAACAAAAAATATTATCATTGTCGGAGTAGGCGGGCAGGGTTCACTGCTTGCAAGTAAAATTTTAGGTCATCTGCTTTTAAGTCAAGGTTATGACGTGAAAGTTTCTGAAGTTCACGGAATGAGTCAGCGTGGCGGCAGTGTTATAACTTATGTTCGTTTTGGCAAAAAAGTTTTTTCTCCCGTTGTGGATTTGGGCGAGGCTGATTTTATTGTTTCGTTTGAAATTTTGGAAACTGCACGCTGGTTATCTTATTTGAAAAAAGACGGACAAATTGTAACTAATACTCAACAAATAGATCCGATGCCTGTTATTACGGGTGCGGCAAAATATCCCGAAAATCTTGTTGAAAAAATGAAGTCAAAAGGTTTTAAAATTGATGCAATGAACTGCCTTGAACTTGCAAAAAAAGCAGGTTCGCCGAAAGCCGTTAATATTGTTTTGCTCGGCAGACTTTCACATTATTTTGATATTCCTGAAGATGCTTGGCAGAAATCTTTAGAAGCGAATGTCCCTGCAAAATTTTTGGAACTCAATAAAAAAGCGTTTGAGCTTGGAAAGAATGAGGAATGATCATGGCAGAAAATGACAACAAGACAGTTTTAATTGTTGACGACGATGACATGATGCGGCATATGGCAGAATTTATTTTGAAGAAGGACACCGAATACAGAATTTTAAAAGCCAATTCCGCAGTACAGGCGTTGAGAATTTTACAGAGCGGTGAAGAAACTATTGATTTGATTCTGCTTGATATTCAAATGCCCGGCATGGACGGAATAAAAGCAATGGAATTAATTCAAAAGCATGATTACTGGAAAAAAATTCCCGTCATTTTCTTAACTGCATCTTCTGACAGAGATACAGTCGTGAAAGCCGGTAAACTCGGTGCGGCAGGTTATGTAAAAAAACCTTTTGAACCGAAAGATTTACTCCAGCGTGTTGTGGTTACTCTTGAACTGGGAAAACTTTAAATAAATTTTTAACTATGACGATTGAAGAAAAATTTGACAACTTAAAAAAAATTTTGAGAAGTTACGGAAATATCGCGATAGCTTTTTCAAGCGGAGTGGATTCAACTTTTTTGTTGAAAGTTGCACACGACGAACTCGGCGAAAAAGTAATTGCGATAACTGCCGTATCAGAATTTTTTCCTTCGCGGGAAACTGAAGAGGCTGAAGATTTTTGCAAGCGTGAAAATGTTCGGCAAATTTTTTTGCACGAAAATATTTTGAGTGTGGAAAATATTGAAAATAATCCCGTTGACCGCTGTTATATCTGCAAAAAAAATTTGTTTAAAAAAATTTTGAAAACGGCGGCGGAAAATAAAATTTTTGTCGTTGCTGAAGGTTCAAATATGGACGACTGCAGCGACTACAGACCCGGCTTGAAAGCGATTGACGAATTGAAAATAAAAAGTCCTCTTCGTGAGGCTGAACTTTATAAAAATGAAATTCGCGAACTGTCAAAAAAATTAAATCTGCCGACTTGGGAAAAGCCGTCTTTTGCATGTCTTGCGTCAAGATTTGTTTACGGCGAAAAAATTACTCCCGAAAAACTTTTGAGAGTTGAAAAAGCTGAAGAATTCTTACGCGAAAAAAATTTTAAACAATTCCGAGTTCGTATTCATGAAAATTTGGCAAGAATTGAGATTTTGCCGAATGATTTTGAAAAAATTTTGCCGATACGCGAAGACCTTGTAAAAAGTTTTAAAAGTTTCGGTTTTGATTTTGTTTCTTTGGACTTGCAGGGCTATCGAACAGGGAGCATGAATATTTTTTGAGTGGGAGGAAAAATTTTGTCAGACGAAAAAAAAATTGCGTTTATAACCTGCGTCAACAGTGATTACTGGTACAATGAATGTCTTTTGTATTTGAAAAATTTAAAAATTCCTAATGGAATGACTGCAGAACTTATTCCGATTTTTGACGCAATGTCAATGACTTCAGGTTATAACAGAGCCATGAAAAAATCGGACGCAAAATATAAAATTTATCTTCATCAAGATACTTTCGTTGTAAATAAAAATCTCGTTGAAGACTTATTAAAAATTTTTTCCGATAAAACTATCGGAGTTGTCGGAATGATCGGTTGTTTGAATCTTCCGAAGTCGGGAGTTTGGTGGGACGGCATGGTTACTTTCGGAAGAGTTTTACATGCCTGCGAACCTGAAAGCGTTGTTGATTCCGAATGTAGAGAACCTGAAGGAGATTTTCAAGAAGTTGAATCTGTAGACGGATTATTTTTGGCGACTCAATATGATTTAGAATGGCGAGAAGATTTATTTGACGGCTGGCACTTATATGACACTTCACTTTGTAAAGAAATGCAACGGGCTGGTTATCGTGTTGTTGTTCCGAATCAATCAAAAGATTTTTGGTGCATACACTGCCCGAAAGAAAAATCTTTAGATCCAAATTACAGAAAATATCAGAAAATTTTTCTTCGTGAATACGGTTCAGAATTACACCCTGAAGTTTAGGAGTTAGGAAGTATTTTTTCCTGAATCTTATTTCCTTTAAAAATTATTACAAAAAAAAATCCCCGATTCTTGGTCGGAGATTTTTTTATTGCCGAAATATCACGGCTTTAAATTATCGTTAATTATTTCTTATCATTGACTTCGGTATATTCCGCATCAATAGTTCCGTCGTCGTTTGCTTTTGAAGAATTTGAATTATTAGTTTCCTGCTGTGAAAAATCTGCTTTAGGTTCGCCGTTCTGATTCATTGCACCGCTCTGATAAGCAGCACTGCTGAGTTTGTAAAGTGCCTGACGAACATCTTCAGTCTTTTTCTTGAGTGTTTCAGTATCCGTACTGTTCAAATCAGATTTAAGGGCTTCAGTCGCGGTTTTAACGTCGCTGATTAAATTCGCATCAACTTTGCCTTCAAAATCTTTGCAGGTTTTTTCAGCTTGATAAACTGTCTGTTCAGCCTCGTTTTTAGCGTCAGCCGCTTCACGCTGTTTTTTGTCTTCAGCCTCATGAGCCGCAGCCTCTTTAACCATGCGGTCAATATCTTCTTTGCTCATTCCGCTTGAAGATTGAATCGTGATTTTTTGTTCGCGACCTGTTCCCTTATCTTTTGCGGAAACATTAACAATGCCGTTCGCATCAATATCAAAAGTAACTTCAATTTGCGGAATACCTCTGGGAGCAGGCGGAATGTCTGACAAAACGAATCTGCCGAGAGTTTTATTTCCTGCCGCCATTTCGCGTTCACCTTGAAGGACATGAATTTCAACGCTTGACTGATTATCTGCCGCAGTAGAAAAGACTTGAGATTTGCTTGTAGGAATTGTTGTATTTCTTTCGATAATTCTGGTGCAGACACCGCCGAGAGTTTCAATGCCGAGTGAAAGCGGAGTAACATCAAGAAGTAAAACGTCTTTGACTTCGCCGCTCATAACACCGCCTTGAATAGCCGCACCGACTGAAACACATTCATCAGGGTTAATTCCTTTTGAAGGTTCTTTTCCTAAAATTTCGCGAATTGCATTTTGAACGGCAGGAATACGAGTAGAACCGCCGACCAAAATAATTTTGTTAATGTCACTGCCGGAAAGTCCAGCGTCTTTCATAGCCTGTTTTGTCGGTCCCATTGTGCGTTCAACCAAATCTCTTGTGAGTTCGTCGAATTTAGCACGAGTCAAAGTTAAATCCAAATGTTTAGGGCCGCTTGCATCTGCAGTTATGAAAGGCAGATTGATATTTGTTGAAGTCATGGAACTGAGTTCGATTTTAGCTTTTTCAGCCGCTTCAATCAAACGTTGAGCCGCCATTTTGTCAGCTGATAAATCAATTCCGTTTTCACGCTGGAACTCTGCAACCATCCAATCCATAACTTTTTTGTCGAAGTCATCACCGCCGAGATGAGTATCGCCGTTTGTCGCCTGAACGTCAAAAGTTCCTTCAGTGAGTTCGAGAATTGAAACATCGAAAGTACCGCCGCCCAAGTCAAAGACCAAAATAGTTTCGTCGCTGTCTTTGTCCAGACCGTAAGCAAGAGCCGCTGCAGTCGGTTCGTTAATAATTCTCAAAACTTCAAGACCTGCAATTTTTCCTGCGTCCTTAGTTGCCTGTCTTTGACTGTCGTTGAAGTAAGCAGGAACAGTAATAATTGCCTGTGTGACAGTTTCGCCGAGATAAGCCTCCGCGTCTGCTTTAAGTTTCTGCAGAACCATTGCGGAAATTTCGGGCGGTGTGTAGTCTTTGCCGTCGATAGTAACTTTGTACTGTTCGCCCATATGACGTTTAATTGATGAAATTGTTCTGTCGGGATTGGAAACTGCCTGACGTTTTGCAAGCTGTCCGACAAGTCTTTGACCGTCTTTTGTAAAACCGACAACAGAAGGAGTAATTCTACTTCCTTCAGGATTTGTAATAACTGTGGGTTCGCCGCCTTCCAAAACACGGACGACGCTGTTAGTTGTTCCTAAGTCTATACCAATAACTTTACTCATTTTATTTCCCTCCAAATTTAGAAATTTTCAATTCCTGATTCCTAACTCCAAATTCCTAATTGTTCACGACTTGTACCATGCTGGGGCGAATAACTTTTCCGTGAGCCATGTAGCCGCGTTGAAATTCTGCCGCGATTGCTCCGTCCTCTTTTGTTTCATCTTGAACTGTACCAACTGCCTGATGAAAATTCGGATCAAAAATTTTGTCCTTCGTGTCAATCGGTTCAAGTCCATGTTTGCCGAGTGCCGTAACAGTTTCCTGTTTAATCATTTCGATTCCTTTGCGAAGAGTTTCAGCGTCGGAATTTTCGCCTTCAGCCGCCTGTGATGCTCTTGAAAGATTATCCAACAAAGGCAATAAGTCTTTCAAAAATGACTGTTCAATAGTCGCGGCAAGTTCCATTTTTTCTTTTGCCGCACGCCTTCTAAAATTATCAAAATCTGCCTGCAGTCTTAAAAGTCTGTCATTTTTCGCAGAAAGTTCATTTTTCAAATTTTCAATCTCAGCGGAAAAATTTTCTTCGCCGTTTGAACTGCTTTCAGAATTTGTTTCCTCTGAATTTTTTCCCGCAGTCAAATCTATATTCAGTTCCGCAGTGTCACCGTCCTCATTGTCGATTGTAACTTTTTTTTCGTCCGCCAATTCATCAGCCCCTTTCTTTTTCGTGCGAAAGATTATCACTAATTAGACAAAATGTCAAGAATAAATTTTCAAAAAGTCAAATTACCTGCATTTAGACAAAAAAAAATCTGTATTCAGAAAAAATTGGTGCGATTGGTGCGATTCGAACGCACGACCTGTTGCTTAGGAGGCAACTGCTCTATCCTGCTGAGCTACAACCGCAAGCAAAGGCAGTATAACATTTTAAAAGGTCTTTTTCAAGAAGTTTGAAAATGTCAGTCATAGACGTTTCATAAATTTTAGGCAGAAATACTATCAAAGCCGCTGTTTTCAGAATTTTACTCTCCGAAAATTTTACTAAGCAATTTTTTCTGCAACGAATTTTCTCAGGCGGATAATTCCTTCGTCAATTCGTGCAGAATTTTTTTCATTTCGTGGCAAGTTTTCAATAATTTTTTCGATAAAACCACGCTCGACAATTTTTTTCATCGTCCAAGAAAAATTTACATTGTAAATCCACATAAGCCGCACAATTTTTCTGTCGCCGTTCGTGCGAATTTCTCTAAAATCAGCTTGTTCGCCTTTAGCAAAATGTTCGACAAAATCGGGACTTATATCGGCAATTTCTGCACCTTTTATAAATTTCGGCATTTTGTCGGCATTTTCTTGAGCAAAAAAAGGTTCAAGCACTCTGTAAATATCCAATTTATCAGCGTCACGAATAATTTTTGCAAAAAGTATTTTTCTTTCGTCGTCAATCGGTGCGATTTCTTTTTTGTTGTGCTGTTGAATCGCGAACTTTGCAATTTCAAAATCTTCCGCACTTAATTTTTTAAAAAAATCTAATTCGCTGATAACTTTCATTCCCAAATCGGCATGATCTTCGGAGTCTGCGTCATTAAAAGTTTTGTAAATGCTGTACTGACGGAAACGACCAACATCATGAAAAAGCCCGATAATTTCGGCAAGTTCAATGTCATGTTGATTCAGTTTCAAATCTTTCGCGAGTTCTACGGAATTTGAAGTAACATAGCCCGTATGTTTTTCCTTTATCAAAATTCCGCGTTGAACTTCTTCATCTTCCGTATAAAAACTTTTCATGTAATTTGACATCCAAGTATGCATTTCATTTAAAATTTCACGCAAAATTTTTCCCTCCAAAAGTTTACTCAATTTCGCGAATTATCCAGCAAATACAAAATCGCGTTGACAGCGGCGACGGCTATTGAACTTCCGCCCTTTGTTCCTTCAACGGTTATAAAAGGAATTTTATTTTGTTCGGCAAGTTTTAATTTTGAATCAGCCGCACCGACAAAACCGACAGGTACTCCGATTATCACGGCAGGAAAAATTTTTTCTTCCTCAACCATTCTTAAAACTTCAAATAAAGCGGTGGGAGCATTTCCAATCGCCACGACAGAATTATTTAAACGCTCTCCAAAATTTCTCATTGCCGCCATCGAACGAGTAATTTTTTCTTGAACGGCAAAATTTTTTATTTCTTCGTCGGCAACTTTGCAAAAAACTTCTCCTCCGAATTTTTTTAAAGTACGTTTATTAATTCCCGTACGAACCATTTCAACATCAGTGAAAATATTTGCTCCGCTCTTAATCGCGTTTTTTGCCGAAGAAATTGCATTTTCAGAAATTTTTATTACAGGTGCATATTCGACATCACCTGACGCATGAATTATCCGCGAAAAAATTTTTGTTTCTTCTTCCGATAAATTTAAATTTTTTAA
>JAFZMV010000063.1 GCA_017553205.1 Selenomonadaceae bacterium
CGGTTTTCGACATTGTGATTCAAGAGCAAAAACGCCAAAAAGCAATTCATCAGTCAGCAAAAGATACAGCGAAGGCGGCACAGCAGACAATAAAATTGGAAGAAAAAAATATGGAGGACGCGAAAAAAGCGTTGGAGGCATCGAACAAGGCAGAGGGACAACAGCAGGTACTGCAAGCCGGAAATTATCTTTTGTATGACATTTTGCAAAGCGTGTCGGCTGGAAACAGAGCGAAGGCACATATGGCGGCATCAATGGCGGCGTATTTTGATTCAAAAGTTCAGGAACAGGCGGAAAGCGAGAGGATTTTGAAAAACTCGACAAATCTTTCCAAAAAGTGGGTAGAAAATTTAAAGTGAGATGAAATTTATGGAGCGAAAAAAATTTATATTGCCGATTGTGTTGCTGACAGGAATTTTGATATTAAATTTTTATGGAGTGGCGAGTACGGCAGACAATAATTCAACAGTGAATCAGATAACAAGCGGCTTATCGGGAGGCGGAGCGGGATTTGGAACAACATTTCAAACACAGTTTAGCAATTTGGCAAAAAGTCTTTTGTCATCGGCACAAATAATAGCAGTGATAATGACGGCGGTTGCGGGTTGCATGGTGTGTTTTGGAGTGGAGGACGGGAAAAAAACATTTTGGAATTGGATATTGGGAATAGGCTTGGCGATAAATTTCGGCGACTTGATTTTAAGTTTGTGGAGTGTACAAAGTCCGACCGCACTGACAAAAATCGAAGATTATAAATTATTGCTGAAAAGTTCGGATGACCCGTCAATAGATATTACTCCGACGATTAAAATTACCAAAAACTGTGAGAAATTTTTAGCAGACGTGAAATGCGAATAGAATCTCACGAAAAAAATTTAGTATTTATTGTCGTCGGAGTAATATTTTGTCGCCGTTCATGAGATATTACATCGGAGTGATAATGAGAGGAGCGGCAGTAATTGCACCATATGCAGTGAATTTGACGCTTTTATTGGCAATGATAGACGGAGCAATAAAAATATCATTTGATTTAATTGGCGGAAACAAAATAAAGTTTTTGATAACAATGATACTGAAAGTAGGTTTCTTCATTTTTTTGATACAAAGTTGGGTGGGAACAAACTCAAGTTACCAACTGATGCCAATGTTAAGTTCTGGATTTGAAACAATGGGCTACACGGCAGGTGGATCGGAAGAAATGATAAAGGAATACAGCAAGGCAAGTCCCGATTCAAATATCGAAGTGCAATCGAATCAGATAGTTACAAATGCGTTAAATTTTTTCAATATATTTTGGGAACACGCACAACAACAAAATTTGCTGACAATATTTATAGGCTTGGTGTGCGTGGTAGCGGCAGTCGTGATTTTATTTTTGACGGCGTTGGAAATGTTCATGGTGCGAATAGAATTTTGGACAATGGCGTTGCTGACAATTCCACTGTTATCATTTGGGGTAATCAGCCAATTAAAATTTTTATCAGATAAAGCAGTAGGGTTAATGTTTAACTTGGCAACAAAAATATTTGTTGTGGCGTTTATATCAACAATGTCTGTAAATATTTTGACAGGTTTAGTGGACAATGCAAAGGATATGGCAACATCAGACGATTTTATGGGGAACATCAGCTATTTTTTACAGGTTTTATTATATGCGTTTATTTTGTTTTACATGACGAAAAAAATTCCTGAACTGGTATCAGGACTTTTATCAGGAAATCCGTCTTTAAATGGCGGAAGTATGAGAACCTGTCTAAAAACTAAAAAAAGTGATAAAATGAAAGAAAAATATCATAGGAGAGAAACAAAATGCATAATTATCCGAGCGATATTTCGCGAGAACAATTTGAAATAATTCGTCCGGACTTGGAAAATGCAAAGAAAA
>JAFZMV010000064.1 GCA_017553205.1 Selenomonadaceae bacterium
TGGATTGTGGAACGTACTTTTGCGTGGTTGGAAAAGAATCGCCGTTTGTGGAAAAATTGTGAACGTAAACTTCACACTTCAATGCAGATGACTGTTCTTGCTTTACTTACTCTTATTCTCAAAAGATTTTAGACAGGTTCTAAGACTGGGCATAGTCAAGTTAAGGAAATTCTTTTAAGTGAAATTGATCCTAAAGCCATAAATCTCATAAGAGAGATTAAAAAGAAAAATAACTCGGATTACAAGCAACTAAAAAATGCAATCGAGAAAGACGGACAACAACAACCTATTATTGTTCGTGAACTTAATGACGAAGAAAAAGCTAAACTCACTAAGGGGAAGGCTAAAAAAATTAAATACGGGATTATTGACGGTCATCATCGTTATATGATTGCCGAAGAAATGAAGAAAGATAAAATCTCGGCAGTAATTGATAAAGGAGAATCTTCTCCGATTCGTGATTCAATATTGGCAATGAGATTTAATGAATCTTCGATTAAAATGACTTCATTACAAAAGGGCAAAGTTATTTATGATTTGTTAAAGTCAATGGATATATCAAATAAAGAGATAATAAAGGAAATCGGATTACAGCTGTTTGGTTTGAAAGCCGCAATGACTTATCGGTGTTTGCAAAAATACAAAATCAGTATCGGCGAGGAAACCATAGAAAAACCTAGAGAGAATATTTTCAATAAGTCTGAAATGGATAAGATTTATAATTTGCTCCCAAAAGATTTGGAAAATTTATCTTCCATTTCGGCAGAGGAAGGCTTGAAACAACTGGAAAACATAAAACTGATTGAACAACAGTTAAAATACTTGAAAAAAGCTATTTCGTCTTTAGAGCAGGTAAAGGACGATATTAAACTCAAAAAGCAAGAGAATGTTAAAATGGCACGAGAGAGAAAATCCGTAAAGGCAAATGATTTGAAAAATTAACGGATACGTCACTCATTCATAAAGAAAAAGGCTTGACAGTTAATGCCAAGCCTTTTTTAGGGCGTGTTGGTAAAGTCTAAATTTGAATCATGACAGAGGCGAGAAAAACAAAATTTAAAAAGCAAAGCGACAATTTATCATAACGGGTGGCAATGTGTCTGAAAGTTTTGATACGCTGAAAAAAACGCTCGATAATATTTCTTGCTTTATAAAGTTCCGTGTCAAAGTCATGAATTTTGACGGCATTGGATTTGTCGGGAATACAGGCGACAGCTTCTTTCTCTGAAATAAAATTGCGAATTTCTTCAGAACAGAACGCCTTATCAGCCAAAACTTTTTTGCCCGCAAGAGTAATTTTACTCAATAATTTTATGGCAACTTCACTGTCGTGAACATTTCCGCCAGTCAGATCAACGCCGATGAGCTGAAAGTGTTCATTTACAAGAGCGTGAATTTTGGTCGTCTTACCGCCCCACGATGTTCCGATATTTTGATTGCCCAATTTTTTCCGTGCGCCGGAGGAATGCTGATGTACTTTGCAAAATGTGGAATCCATTTCCACGAGATAAAATTTCCGACAATCATCGAGCAAAGACTGCAAAATATTTTCAAAAACTTTCGCATCGCACCATTGGCGAAATTTATGATAAATACTGTTCCAATTTCCAAATTCTTCCGGAATGTACCGCCATTTTGCTCCTGAATCCAACACCCAAAAAATTGCATTGAAAACGATACGTGAATTTAAAGGCGGTCGTCCTGTAGATTTCGATTTCGGCAAGTGGGGTTCAATAATTTCCCATTGCGTATCGCTAATTGTGTGATAAAATGATTTTGACATAAGCATTTCCTTTCGGTGTATTTCAAAATTATTTTACCAAAAATTTTGCTTATGTCATTTTTTTCTGAGTTTACCAACACACTCTAAAGATTATCGTAGAAATCATTTTTTATGTGTTTTAGATTATAAAATTTCTTGCCAAAAATTACAGCAAACGCCAATTCTCCAGTCTCTGCAGGATGTGCTCCCTCACCATAGAAAACGTCAGGAGCAATATATTTCCAATCGCCACTCCAATCAATCGTTATATCAATTTTCTTTTTTCTACCGATATAGTCTCTTTCATATCGTGACTTATAACCATAATCCCCTTTATCATCCGGCGCATAAATATACATTTTCTTATTTTGAGTATCATACATATATTTTCTTGTTCGAGTTCTCTCTTTCAATTTTTCTATATTAGGGCGTGTTGGTAAAGTCTAAATTTTTATCATGACGGTGGCAAGAAGAACAAAATTTAAAAAGCAAACGGACAATTTGTCGTAACGTGTTGCAATGTGTCTGTAGTGTTTGATGCGATTAAAAAATCTTTCGATAA
>JAFZMV010000065.1 GCA_017553205.1 Selenomonadaceae bacterium
ATTCAAATCACCTCCTTAAAAAATTTTTGATGAGCCATTATAAAAAAAATGGTCTGTCAAGAAAAATTCTGAAAAATCTTGAAAAATTTTTGCGAAAAAAAATAGCCCGAAGGCTTGAGAAAAATTTTTTTAATCGTCGTCGGAATTTCCGCGAACAACGCCGGGTTCATTTTGACCGGGATTTTTTGCAAAACTTTTGTAACGTTTGGGCTTGTGAGTTTCCAAAAGATTTATTGCACGAACAACAGTATCAGTTTTGGAAATATTTAATTTTTGAGCGAGTCGAGAAATTTTTTCGTACTCAAAATTTGTAAGTCTGAGATTAAGAGTTTTACAGCGTGGAATTTCAGCTTTCGGTCGTCCCATAGCCATATTTAACGCCACCTTTCGCGATTTTTAAGAATTTTTTTGATTATACTTTTTGTAACGCGAAAAGTCCACAGAAAAACTTTTTGTAACGCAAAAACTATTTTTTCGCAAAAAAAAACAGCCCGAAGGCTTAAATTTTTTTTTATCGTGAAATATTTTTGTTGTCCGGAGTAGGAGAAATTTTTTCTTTAATTCTTTTTCTGTCTTCGCTGCCGTGTTCGACATTTATTTTTTCTGAACGGTTTTTGGGATTTCCGCCTTTTGCACCGCCTGAACCTGTACCGCCGCCGGCACTCGGAATATAACCGACTTGAATCAATGCACGAGTTTTTACATTTAAATTACTGCCTTTTGCCTCAATCGAACTGTCTTTGACTCCTGCGAAAAAAATTTTTTTCCCGTCAAATTTTATACTTCCGCCACTGCCTCCGCCTGAATTTTTATTTTCAGATTTTTTTTCTTTCGTGTTGGTAATTTTATTTAATTCTTTCGCAATGTCAGAAAGTTCGATGGATTCTTTTTTTGCGGAAGAATTTTTTATTTGTGCGGGAACTTTTCCGACTGTCGAACCTGCAGGATTAAATTGAACAGTCGCAGGCTGTCCCATCATTCCTACATACATTCCATATCCCGTAAAATGCGGAGCCGCCATTATCAACTGATTGTCAGGCAACATTCCCGCAGAAGATTGAATATAAATATCTCCTTTAGCTGAAAAATTTATATCTTTCGCGGAAATTTCAACTTTTTCGCCTTCAGAAATTTTTTGTTTGCACGTTTCAAAAGAAATTTTTTCTTTATCAAAATTCATCGTAATATTTTTGGTTTTCAAAGATTTTTTTTCGGCGGCATCAGAAACACCTTTCAAACGAATTGAACCCATCGCAGATTTTAAAATATTATCGACGTAGACAAAAACTTTTTCATTTTCGTCGGGCATCGTGTAAAAATAATTACTCATTGAACTTTCAAAAGGAATTTCCGCCGCATCATTTTTTTCTTGCTTTTCGTCGCAGTCAAATTGAATTTTTAAATTATTGTCTTTCGACTCCAAAACTTTTCCCGTCAGATAAAAAAATCTGTCAAAAGTTTTTATAACGCTCGCCGAATCTGCCAGACAACCTTCTTTGTGACGAATTTGTATTTCATTAAATAAGGTGTCATCTCGCAAAAAAATTCTGTTTGCAATTACCGCCTGAACTTGATTTTCATATTTCAAACCGTAACCGACTCCAAGCAAAATATTTTCTGTCGATAAATTTGTGTCGAAAAAATAACAAGACCTCGCACCGCTGTAAGTATTTGCCTCAAGTTTTTTGTAAAAATCCATAGAAATGCTCTGACTTAAAAAAGTTAAATTTTTTTCAGGAATTTCTTTAAACTCTTTGAAACCAAAATTTATTTTGAGTTTATCGGTTTTGGAATCGACGAACAAAATTTGACCGTGACTTTCGGCAAAATTTTTCAAAAATTCCCAAGCAGTGAGATTATCGCAGTAAATTAAATCCGCAACAGTTTTATCTTGCACAACATTTATTTCAGCAGGTTTAAAATCTTTCTCAATTTTTTTCAGAACGTCGGAAATTTTTTTCTTCGGCGACTGCATTGTAAAAGTTTTTTTCTCAAAATCCATCATCACGGACAAACTTTTCACAGTTAAAGTCAAAAATTTTTCAGTAATATTATTTTCAAAAATGCAATTCGTGATAATTCCGCAAAAAATAATATTTTTGTCGGCTTTCACGGTGATTTTTTGTTTTTTCCAGTTCAAAATTTCTTTTTCGGAAAATTTTTCGTCAACAAGTAATTTCAAAATGCAAACGCCATGATCGTGAATTTTTTCTACAATACCTATATCTTTTAACGCAGTATATTTAATTCCTTCAACTTTCAAATCTGCTATCTTCATAAAAATTTCTCCTTAAAAAATTTTCTAAATTATAGCAAAAAAAATCTCCGACAGTGCGGAGTAAAAAAATTTTTTTATCTTTTCGATCATAGCTGTTTTTTTAATAAAAACACAAAAAGTGGTATTACTCCGACGACCTAAAAGACAATTATTTTGACCAATTTATGAAACGCCCGTGAGCCGACGGACATTTGGAGTTGACTCTTTCACTCTATCTCAAGGAAAATAATTTGTCGCAATTCGGAGCGTTAGTTTTGTTGTCGCCTTTGACTACTTTTGAAACAAATTTGCCTTCATGGCAAAGAAATACGGATAGAGATGCAGTACTTGGCAAAATAAATGCGGTTATGTATGATATTACTCCGGCGACAATAAATCCTAAATTTTTTTTCGTGAGTTTATATTCGCTCTTTATATCTGCAAAAATTTTTCAAAGATTTTAGGAATTTTAATCGTCGGCGTAATATATTGCAAAATCCTACATATGTCGGTAAAATTCCATTGAAAGATACATGCTGACTTAAAAAATTTGCCCCCAATTTTGATTCGAGCAGGCAGTTATAAAAACTAACGGAGGGAATATATGGATATATCAGCGGACTACACAAAGTCAGGAAATTTGATCAATAGTAAGTTTAGGGAATTTCTTATTCCGACGTTACTTATGTCGATGTCGGCACAACTTGGAGTTGTATTAGACGGAATTTTGGTCAGCTACTTTATCGGAGCAGATGCCATGACAGGCGTAAGTTCGTGTATGCCGATCACTCAGGCGGCGGCATCCCTTGCAATTTTAATTTCGGTAGGTGCGGTCAGTCAAATTTCAATGGCTTCGGGTGAGGGCAATCGTGAGGCGGCAAATCGACTCTTCAGTATGGCAATATTTCTTGCGGTGGTTACCGGTTGTTTGCTGACTATAGGGCTTTTAATTTTTTCTGAAAGAGTTGGCAATTTAATCGCTCCGACAACAGAACTCGCAACTTTTTGCAAATCATATTTAGTTGTCTTACTTTGGTGTTTTCCTGCAAGCATTACGCTTACTTTAATGTGCGACCTTGTAAGAGCAGACGGTTTTGCCAAACTTTCAAGCAAAGCAATTATCCTTCAACAATGCGTAAATGTTTCTATGGACGTAATTCTCATGGGAGTTTTTAAACTCGGACTTGACGGTGCGGCTCTTGCAACAATTTTGGGTGACATTACAGGAGCAGTTTTTGTGTTCGGAATTTATTTTTCTGCAAAGGAACGCACTTTTAAACTTGTCAGCATTTTGGAATCAGGCTTGACGAGTTTTTTTAATAGGGTTGTTTCGTTGTGTCGTGCAGGATTTCCGGCCGCACTCGGAATGGGACTTCTTGCCATTCAATTTTGGTGTATGTATCAAATTGTCGGTCAAACAGGCGGCACTGACGGTGCAAAGATTTATGCCGCTTGTATGCTTTATCTTACATTTCTTTCAATGTTTGCCGACGGTATCAATCAATCAATGTTGCCAATTTTGAGCGTGCTTTACGGCGAAAAGGATTATAAAAGTATCAGAATGTTAATGCGATATGTCTGCGTGTTTCTAATGAAGATTGTCGGAGCGTCCGTAATTGTCGCAATAATTTTCCCGCAAGAATTGTTGTCTATATGCAGAATTCCTGCAGAGTTGACAGAACAAGGTGCAAATGACGTAAGATTGTTTTCACTGAGTTTTTTTGGTGTGGCATGGTCATTTATGATGATTTACTACTATTCAGCAGTGGGACAGAATACAGCAGGAAATTTACTGAGCATGGCATCAGGTTTGTTTGTTGTAGTACCGTCATCGTGGATTTTCGCAAATTTTTTCGGACGTATGGGAGTATGGCTGGGCTTAATTTTTGCAGGTTTGGTAGGAATATCCGTGTTGATGATTTACGTTCGTCAAGTATGTGCAAAATCAAACGGACAACTCTCAGATTTTTATCTTATTGAGAAAAACGGCAGTGAACTTTTGTATGATGTTTCTTTAAAGACTACGATTGAAGATGCAACAAAGTTATCGAAAGCCGCCGTTGCCACACTCGAAAATCAAAAGCTCACGAAAAAGATTTCCATGAAAACCGGATTGGCTCTCGAAGAAATTACTGCAAAATTGGCTCAGTTGAATGAAAAGGAAGTTGATTTTGATGTACGAATACTAAACAACGACGAAGAAATTATTTTGGCACTACGCGACAACGGCAAGGCGTTCAGTCCGATGGATTATCAGCCGCCGGAAAATGATCCGTATCGGCAAGCTGACGGGATAATTGTCCTGAAAGCTGTCGCGAAAGAAATTCGCTACGACCGCGTGTTGGGTCTAAATCAAACTGTTATAACAATTGCACGCGAAAAATTGTAACGGGAGGTTCACAATAATGGGGGAAATTAAAAAATGTAAGACAGCACCACTTAGTCAAACGCAACTTGGAATTTACTTAGAGTGTTTGCGTATGGGGGAATGTGCCTACAATTTGCATTTGCTTTATAAATTGGATTCGAGCATAGACGTTGACAAACTTGCAAAAGCAATTGAGCAGACAATTGAGGCACATCCATCAATGGAAGTTCGCTTGGCTCAAAATGATGATGGAGAAATTTATCAATTTATTCCGAATAATTTGGAAGAACCGTATCAACAAACTGTCATTCACATGAGTGAGGCTCAATGGCAGGAAACTTTGCCGCAACTTTTAAAAAAATCTTTGACTTTGATGAACGGGCGACTTTTCAGATTCGACATTATACAAACCGAAAAGGCTAAATATCTTCTGCGGACGGCTCATCACATTTTTTTTGACGGAGTAAGTTATCACACAATAATGAACGATATTTCCGCCGCTTATGAAGGAAAGACTTTGAGTTGTGAAACTTTTGATGCACTCGACGTTGCCCTTGCCGAAAATGAAGCAAGAAACACAGATAAATATGCTGACGCTAAACTCTGGCATGAAAATCATTTTGCGGGGCTTGACGTTGATTGTATGCCTATGCCGGTAAAAAATGAAAAAGATTCATTCAAAATTTATGTTCACCACATTGACCTGAAAGATACCACTCTGAAAAATTTCTGTACCAATCTTAAAGTCAGCACGTCTGCTCTCACGAATTCCGCTTTTGCAATTCTCATGGGACTTTACGGCAATAAAAGCGAGGTACTTTTTTCGACAATCCACAACGGACGCAACAAAGATACTGCAAATTTGATTGGCATGTTTGTTAAAACTCTTCCTGTTTATGCAACGTGGAATTTTGACACGACAACGAAAGATTTTATACGTTCTCTCTCCGACGAGTTGCGAGCTTGTCGCGAAAACAGTCTTTTTTCATTTGCGGAAGTTTCTAAGAACCTGTCTAAAAACTAAAAAAAGTGATAAAATAAAAGAAAAATTTCATAGGAGAGAAACAAAATGCATAATTATCCGAGCGATATTTCGCGAGAACAATTTGAAATAATTCGTCCGGACTTGGAAAATGCAAAGAAAA
>JAFZMV010000066.1 GCA_017553205.1 Selenomonadaceae bacterium
CAAACTCAAAATCAGTAACTCTGATATTTATGATTCTGTTGCGAGTAATTTCAAGTTTCGGACGACCCATAACCATATTTAACGCCAACTTTCACGATTTTTTAGAATTTTTACCATTATACTTTTTGTAAAGAAAAAAGTATTTTGAGCAAAAAAAATCCAAGCCGTTAAGCTCGGATTTGATAAAAATCATTTGGAAGTTAAAACATATTTCCAATTTTTCTGAGTCTTTTGCCCGGTGTTCCGACAATAACAGAATCATCGGGCTGATTTTTTTGTGTAACGGAACCTTGAGAAATTACCACACGATTTCCCAAAATAACTTTAGGCCCTACTGCGGCATGAAGTGCAAAAAAACATTCTTCACCGGTCTGAACTCCTCCCGCCAAAACTGAATATGGAGCTTGTTCGGAAAATGCTCCGAGTTTAACATCATGTCCGCTCCCCGCGTGACTGTTTATAAAACAAAAATCTCCGATATCAGAATTTGCTCCGGCGTATCCAAACGGAAAAATTATTACGCCCTGACCGATTTTTGCGGAACGAAAAATTTTTGCGAGCGGGTGAATAAAATTTATAAATTTTCCTCCGCGTTCCAAAATATTTTCCGCGATTTTTCTGCGTCCTTGAACGTCGCCGATTGCCAAAATAAATCTGTCATTTTCTTGAATTTCATAATCTTTAATCGTGCCGAGAACAGGAACATCAATTTCATAATTATCCAGCATGCCCGAAACATCTGACAAAAAACCTTTCAAGCGAAAATTTTTTTCGTCAAAAACTTCTTCAAACATTTCGGCAATTTCTCGACCTGTACCGCCTGCACCTAAAATAATAACTTCGTACATAAATTCACCCCGCTAATTTTTTCCAATTAATTCAGTAATTTTTTCCCAGTCAAGTTTTGCGGCTGATTCTTTCAACGCTTTAAATTTTTCTGTTTCATTTTCGGGCAGCCGATAATCTTCCAAAGAATTCAAAACAAATTGCAAACTGTCATAATCAAAACTTGCAGAAATTTCTTTTATTGTTTCGTACGCTTCCGCAAGTTCCTCATCACTTATCAAAGGTTTATTCGAATTTGAATTTGAATCCTCAACATTTTCCATAAATGGAGAAAGTTTTTCTAAATAGGATTGATAAAGTTGTAAAAGTGCGGGAGTTCCTTCGCGAATTTCATCAATGTAGCCCGAATTTCCAGCGTCCTCCAATCTTTTTGCACGTTCGGAAAGTTCAGTTGCTCCGATAATTTTCGCCGTAGATTTTAAAGCATGTACTTTAGTTGTATAATTTTTCCAGTCGCCGACATCAAAATAATTTTGAATTTCTTCCGAACCGCTTTTAATTGACTGCACGAAAACTTTTAAAACTTCAATATAAAACTCTGCTCCGTCACAATTTTGAATTCCTGCCGTCGTGTCTAATCCTTCGACGTTCAATAAAAATTCCGGAAGATTTTTTTCAGATTCAGAAATTTCTTCTGTCGATTCATCATCTGAAATTTTTACAAGTTCGGGCGGAAGATATTTTATCAAAAGACTTTCCAAAGCCGAACTGTTAATCGGTTTCGTAAGATAATCTTGAAAACCTGCGGCAATATATTTTTCTCGTGAACCGCTTATTGCATTTGCCGTAAGAGAAATTATCGGAGTATCTGAATTTTTTTTCGTCGGCAACTTTTTTATTTCTGCAAGAGTTTCAATTCCGTCCATGCCCGGCATTCTGTGATCCAAGAAAATTAAATTATATTTTTTTTCTTGAACAAGTTTCAAACATTCAAAACCGCTCGCCGCAGTATCAATTTGAATTTTTGTTTGTTTCAAAAGTCCTTTAATTACAGTCAAATTCATGACAGTATCATCAACGACCAAAATTTTTGCGTCGGGAGCGATAAATTTTTCTTGATATTTTTTTCTCTGTAAAAAAGAATTTTTAAAAGCAACGTTAAAATCTCCAAGCGGTTCTGCATTGATAACATTTTGAAGAATTTCAAAAGAAAAAGTTGAACCTTTTCCATAAACGCTCGACACTTCCAATTGACTGTTCATTAAATGCAAAAGTTGTTGAGTAATATTCATGCCCAAGCCTGTGCCTTCGATTGTACGATTTCTTTTTTCTTCAATTCGTTCAAAAGCGTTAAAAAGTTTTGCAATATCTTCTTTTTTTATTCCGATTCCCGTATCAATAATGCTGACTTTGAGCAAAATTACATTTTCCGCAGAATTTTCGAAACCGATTTTCAAAGTAACAGAACCGTTTTCAGTGTATTTTACTGCATTTGTTAAAATGTTCGTGATAATTTGTTTAATACGAATTTCATCACCAAATAAAACGCTGGGAAGATTTTCATCAGCCTCGACAATCAATTTCAAATTTTTCTTTTCTGCACGAGGTTTTATCATGTTTACAACGTCATTTAAAATCGAACTCAAATGATATTCGACTGGAATAATTTCCATTTTGCCGGCTTCAATTTTGCTGAAGTCAAGTATGTCGTTGATAATTCCCAGCAGACTGACACCCGCATGCCTTAAATTTTCTGCGTATTCAAGTGTATTTGGTTCTTTCGTTTCTCTTAAAATCATTTCGTCCATGCCCAAAATTGCATTTATCGGAGTTCTGATTTCATGGCTCATATTCGATAAAAATTCTGATTTTATTTGACTTGCCTCTAATGCCAAAGATTTTTCTTTTTCCAGTCGTCTGCGTTCGCGGGCTTTAAATACGGCTCTCACGACCATTGCCAACAATGAAATAAAAAGTCCGAAGGCAATTAAAAGTATTATGTAAATTGAACTGAACCCGACTGCGACCGATTCCCAAGGAACATATCCCGAAATTGCAAAATGATGTTCTTTTGAAACAACAGCAGAATAAATAAAATATTTACCGCCGTTATATTCGTAATAAATCGCTCCAGAATCCAAACGAGTACTTTCACCGCTGTAACCGATTTTTTCTCCGAGTTTTATAAAACCGTCTCCGACTTCCTTAAAATCTTTTATCGGTGAAATACCGTTTGCCAATACCGTCCAGTTTTCAAGGTCATTCAACAAAATAACTGTGCCGTCGCCGTTAAAACTTATCGTCCGAAATTTTTTTCTTACTGCCTCATCATTATAATAATCAAATAAAACATATTCTTTTCCGTCAACCTGCATTTGTACCGCAAAAACTAAACCGACTCCGCGTAAATATCGAATAACACTTCTGCCGTCATAAACCAGCCAAGTAACATTTATAATTTCGTCAGGCGGTTTTCTTCCTGCCAATAATTCTCCGCTCGTGGAAATTATTCCGACGTTTTCGCCTTCTATATCGTCCAAAGACATTACCAATTCATTCGGATGAACTTTATGTTTTTCAACGTATCCCGCTCTTGTTTCCAGACTTTCAATTTCTAAATCAAACTGCTTTTTCAATTCATAGGCGATAGTTTGTACTGTTTTTTCAACAGAATCCTCTAAAGCAGTATTTAACATGGCACTGACCTGAAAGTAAGAAAACAAAGTCAGAACCATGACGACTACTATAATTCCGATAAATTCTAAAATGGATCGTGTATTTAAAGCAGAATCCCTTAAGTTTTTGATAAATCTTTCCATTTTATAGAACTCCCAAATTTTCTTCCTATTTTATGACAGCGACGGAGAAACTGCAACAGAATTTTAACAGGATTGACATACATTACATAAAATTTGATCATTCATCTCGGTACAAAATTTTTTAAAAAACTGCACAAATTTTTTCCGTCGTCAAAAAAATAATCTGCCGCATTTAAAACTTTGTCAGATAATTCATGAACACCGCCATAAGCAATAGAAATATCTGATTCGTTAAACATTTGAATATCGTTGAAACCGTCGCCGACAGAAATAATTTTGTCTGAAGTTTTTTTTATTTCGCGGACAGTTTCGGCTTTATTCAAAATCTTTGTAAGAAATGGAATTTTATTTTCATCAAGACTACTTTGAGAAGAAAAAACTTCACAGCCTAATTTTTTTGTCATCGGCTCAATCCAAAAATCTAAATTACCTGTAACAATCGAACAAAATTTTTTATTTTCGCGAATAAAATTTGAAATTTCTTCGTCAAATTCTACAGTTTCCATTATTTCCAAAATTTTTTTCGGCGGAATATTTTTGAGGATAAAATATCTAAGTTTAAAAGATTGTTCAAAAGAAATTTTTCCGCACAAAGTCAAATCTGTCAAAATTTTTATTTCCTCAAATAAATTTAATTCTTTTGCAAGCAGAGGAAGCGTTTCGATTTTTGTTATTGTTCCGTCCAAATCGAAAATAAATTTATTTTTTACAATCATAATGTAAACTCCAAACAAAAATATTTTTGAACATATTTTACAATAAAAATTTTGTGATTCAAGCGTCAATAAAATATTGCCTGTAATTTGAAGTGAAAATTATTAATCCGCTATTTGATAAAAATTTTTTTGTGATATAATTTCAAAAAATTTGATGAGGTGAAAAGTTTTTGAAAGTAAATATAATCGGTGCGGGATTGGCAGGAGCAGAAGCAGCTTGGCAGATTTCAAAATTCGGAGTGGAAATAAATTTATTTGAAATGAAACCGAAAAAAAAATCTCCCGCACATAAAACGGGAAATTTTGCTGAATTGGTTTGCAGTAATTCTTTGAGAGCGGCGGGACTTTCAAACGCTGTCGGAGTTTTGAAAGAAGAAATGAGAAAATTAAATTCCGTGATAATTTCTTCAGCTGACGAAACAAAAATTCCTGCTGGCGGAGCGTTGGCAGTTGACAGAGAAAAATTTTCTGAACTGGTCACGAAAAAAATAAAATCTTTGCCGAATTTAAATTTTTTTGAGGAAGAAGTCACAGACTTGCAAAAATTTATAAATTCGGAAGATATTTTGATAATTGCGAGCGGACCTTTGACTGACGGAAAACTTGCGGAAGAAATAAAAAATTTGACGGGCGGCGGTGAATTTTATTTTTATGATGCTGCTGCCCCGATTGTAACTTTTGATTCGATAAATTTTGACAAGGCTTTTAAAGCGTCGAGATATGAAAAAGGCGGGGACGACGCTTATATAAATTGTCCGATGACTGAAGAAGAATATAAAAATTTTCGTGAGGCTTTAATTTCCGCAGAAAAAACTAAAACTCATGATTTTGAGAAAGAAATTTTTTTTGAAGGTTGTTTGCCTATTGAAGTTATTGCATCACGCGGGGAAGATACTTTACGTTTCGGACCGATGAAACCTGTAGGACTTGAAGACCCGAAAACAAAAAAAATACCTTATGCCGTCGTTCAACTTCGTCAAGATAATTCTGCGGCGACTTTATATAATTTGGTCGGCTTTCAAACTCATTTGACTTGGGGAGAACAAAAAAAAGTTTTCCGAATGATTCCCGGACTTGAAAACGCTGAATTTGTTAGATTTGGAGTTATGCACAGAAATACTTACGTAAATTCGCCGAAAATTTTACAGCCGACTTTTCAACTGAAAAATAATCCAAAAATTTTTTTCGCGGGACAAATAACAGGCGTTGAAGGTTATGTTGAGTCAGCGGCGGCGGGTTTAATGGCGGGAATAAATGCGGCAAGACTTGCGAAAGATTTAGAGCCGATAATTTTCCCGAAAGAAACTTGTCATGGAGCGTTGGCAAATTACATCACGACTGCTGACGAAACGAATTTTCAGCCGATGAATGTTACTTTTGGACTTTTGCCGCCTCTTGAAAAGAGAGTAAAAAAATCTGACAGAAAAAATTTTTTGGCACAGAGAGCATTAAATGTAATTGAAAATTTTTTGACAGAGATTTCATAAAAATTTTACAAACAAAAAAGTTCCTTTTTATGATTCGACATTAAATTTTGTCGCATAATTAAGGAACTTTTTTACAGTCAATGGAGTGTCAACCGAATTTAAAAATATTTTTTTCGTAACTTGCAGCAATCGCTATTGCAAGTGCGTCGGCTGTGTCGTCAGGTTTTGGCGGTTCAGGTAATTTTAAAATTTTTGTAACCATATAAATTACTTGTTCTTTAGTTGCTCCGCCGTAACCTGTTATAGACATTTTTACTTCATTCGGAGTAATTTCCACCAAATCCAAATTATTTTGTGCCGCACAAAGTAAAACTATTCCGCGTGCTTGACCGACGGGAATTGCAGTTGTTGAATTTTTTCCGAAAAATAATTTTTCTACGCCGATAATTTCAGGCTGAAATTTTTTTATCAGTGCGGTTAATTCGGTGTGAATTTTTAAAAGTCTGTCCTGCATACGGGCTTTAGGACTCGTGGTTATTGCTCCAAAATTTTTTGCAGTTAATTTTCCGCCGTCTTGTTCAACAAAACCATAGCCGCAAATAGCCGTGCCGGGATCAATTCCAAGTGCCAACATTTTTTTCTCCATTAAAAATTTTTTAAATTATAGCAAAAAAAATAGGCTTTCGCCTAAAAAAATTTTTTTATATCCAAAGTAATTTTCAAACGAGTTCACGATTTTCAATCGTGCAGTTATTGCCTTTTGTATCAAACAGCACAGCTTCAGGAACATTCACTGCCATTTGACACATTTTACTCAACCGAATTATTTTTAAGATTTTAAATTTCTGTAATAATCGGCAAAATCATCGGGCGGCGGCGTGTCTGTTCAAAAAGATATTGCGAAAGAGTATCTTTAATCGTAACTTTCATGGTCGTCCAGTCAAAAATTTTTTCTTCCGTACAGTGTTTTAAAGCGTGATAAACCCTGTTTCTTGCACCTTCCATTAATTCTTCCGACTCTCTGACGTAAACAAAACCGCGTGAAACAATATCAGGTCCTGAAACAATTTTTCCTGTTTCGCGGCTCATCGTTACGACGACAATTAAAATTCCGTCCTGTGAAAGTTGTCTGCGGTCGCGTAAAACAATATTTCCAACGTCGCCGACTCCCAAGCCGTCAACCATAATAACGCCCCAATTAATTCTTCCGACAATTTTTCCTCTGTCGCGTGTAAATTCAAAAATAAATCCGTTTTCACCGACAAAAATTCTGTCTTTAGACATTCCGAGTTCTTCAGCAAGTTTTGCATGTGCAAAAAGGTGATGAAGTTCACCATGAACGGGAATAAAAAATTTCGGCTTAATCAAATTGTGCATGAGTTTTAATTCTTCGCGTGAGGCATGTCCTGAAACATGAATCCCCGCATTTCTGCTGTAAACAACATTTGCTCCGAGCCGTAGAAGATTATCCACAGTTTTTGCAACCATTTTTTCATTTCCCGGAATCGGTGTAGCGGAAATTATAACAGTATCGCCCTGCATAATGTCAACTTGTCTGTGATCTGAAAGAGCCATTCGAGTTAAGGCACTCATCGGTTCGCCCTGACTTCCCGTTGTGATAATTACAATTTTATTCGCGGGATAACTCATAATATCTTCAATATCAATTATTACGCCTTCAGGTGCATGAATGTAGCCGAGTTCCAAAGAAATATTTACAACATTGACCATGCTCCGTCCCAAAATTGCAACGCGACGACGGTATCTTACAGCCATATCAATGACTTGCTGAATTCTGTGAACATTTGAAGAAAAAGTCGCTACAATAATTCTGCCCGGTGCGTTTTGAAATTCGCGATTAAAAGCAATGCCGACAGTTTTTTCGCTTGGCGTGTGACCTTCTTTTTCTGCGTTCGTGGAATCAGCCATCAAAACCAAAACGCCTTTATTTCCCAAATCTGCCAGCCGTCTGAAATCCGTCATTTTTCCGTCAATCGGAGTGTAATCAAATTTAAAGTCGCCTGTGTGAACAATCATGCCGAGCGGAGTTTTTATCGACAATCCTACAGAATCGGGGATTGAATGATTTACACGCAGAAATCCCACACTGAAACAGCCGAGCATGATAATTTCACCAGGAGAAACTGCATGTAAATTTCTTGAGTCCGCTCCGGTTTCTTTTAATCTTCCTTCTAAAATTCCAAGCGTCAATTTTGTTCCGTAAACAGGCACGGAAACACTTTTCAAAAGATACGGCAAAGCCCCGATGTGATCTTCATGCCCGTGAGTTAAAATTATTGCACGCAAAAGATTTTGATTTTCCACCAAATATGTATAGTCAGGAATGACGAGATCAATTCCAAGCATGTCATTTTCCGGAAACATTAAACCCGCGTCAATTAAAATCATGTCATCGCCGTAACGAATGACAGTCATATTTTTTCCGATTTCTCCCAGTCCGCCCAACGGAATTATTTGCAGCTTTTGTTCAATTCGCTGATCGTATCTCAAAATAATCTACTCCTCTGAAATTTTTCAATAAAACCATCCTCCGATAAATATAATTTGCAACGCGTACCAAAAAATTGTAATTCAAACAAAAATTGAATCACTCTTGTAATGTTTAAAAATTTCTGACCGACAAACATTCCGAACCCATTCAAAAATTTTTTTTACGCGGTCAAATTTTAAAAATTCACTGCCCTCCATACTTCTGATAAATTTGGGAAAATTCTAACATAAAAAATATAAAAGGGCAATTTGTAGCAGATAAAATTTTTTCAACAAAAAAACCGCTCAAGTGAAATAACTTTGAGCGGCGGCGAACTTTTTTAGATAATTGTTATTTATTACTCAAACCGAGTTTTTTCAAAAGTTCAATATCGTCTTTAATAGTCGTGCCGGAAGTTGTCAGCATGTTTCCGGTAATTGAGGCGGACGCTCCATTTAAAAATGCTGATGCACCTTTATCCGGCAAAAGTTTTCTGCCTGCGGCAAGTCGAATATTTGCAGTTGGATTTATATATCTGAAAATTGCGACCGTGCGTAAAATTTCTTCAGGTTTAAGCGGAGGAAGATTTTCTAAATTCGTGCCTTTAACTGCCATGAGTGCGTTAATAGGAATTGATGTTATATTCAGTTCCGAAAGTTCAAGAGCCATGTCAATTCTGTCCTGCCAATTTTCTCCCATGCCGATTATTCCGCCTGAACATACGCAAAAATTTTCAGCCTGTGCAAGTTTAATAGTTTTAATTCTGTCGTCGTAAGTGTGAGTTGTGCAAATCTGCGGAAAAAATCTGCGTGAAGTTTCAATATTATGATGATAACTCGACACACCTGCCTCCCGAAGTCTTTTAAATTGTTCGGCGTTCAAAATTCCATGAGATGCACACAAATCAATTTTCAAATTGTCACGCATAAGTTTATAAGTTTCAATCGCCTTATCAAAATCTTTTCCGCTCAAAGCCCGTCCGCTTGTCACGATTGCAAAACGATTCACGCCAAATTTTTCATTTATTTTTGCGGCAGTCAAAATTTCTTCAGCAGGAAGAAATTCATACTCTTCAATGCCTGTTTTATGTTTTGCAGATTGAGCACAATATTTGCAGTCCTCTCCGCAACGTCCGCTTTTGCCGTTAATAATCGTGCAGAGGTCTACATGATTTCCGCAGAAATTTTTTTGAATCAAACTTGCCCCATGCTGAATTTCTTCAAGCGGTGCAGTTAAAAAGATTTCAAAATCATCTCCGCGTTTCAATCTTTCGCCGTCAATAATTTTTTCGGCGATTTTTTCTGCAGTCAAATTTTTAGTATCCATTTAAAAACTCTCCTAAAAAAATTTTTACGCTCGAATGTTAATCAAAAAATTTTTTAATGTCAACCAAATTTTTTTCAACAGTTGCCGACGTAAACATATTTCAAAAATTTTCGTGCGTTTTCTGCAAGTTCATAAATTTTTTTTATATCAGTCGGCGGACGATTTAAAATTTTGTATCGCGGAAAAAATCTGCTGACATGAAGAGGAATATTTTCGGAAATTCCCGCCAGCCATTCAGCCTCTTGTAACATTTCATTTTCAGAGTCATTCATCTGCGGAACAATTAAACTTGTAACTTCAACATGACAACTTTTTGCAGAAATTTTTATCGTATTTTTCACCGTTTCAAAATCTCCGCCGAGTTCGTCATAAATTTTTTGACTGAATCCTTTTAAATCAATATTCATCGCGTCAATAAACGGCAAAATTTTTTCCAGTGCATGACTTGAAATATTTCCGTTCGTGACCAATACAGACTTCAAATTAAATTTTTTCAAAAGTTTCGATGTGTCAAAAATAAATTCGTAGCTGATAATCGGCTCGTTGTAAGTGAAAGCAATTCCGATATTTTTTTTGGGGACAAGCTGAACGGCAAGATTGACTAATTCTTCAGGCGAAAATTTTTTTGTCGGGAAATTTGAATCAGCCATAGAAATTTCAAAATTTTGACAGAAAGGGCAGTTTAAATTACAGCCGTAACTTCCCGCAGACAAAATAAAACTTTTCGGAAAAAAATGATAGAGCGGTTTTTTCTCTATCGGATCTAATGCCAGCGAAGTTAATTCCCCGTAATTTATCGGAAAAATTTTGTCGCCGAAATTTTTTCTTGCTCTGCATTTCCCTATTTCTCCAACATCAAGCCTGCAATGGTGCGGACAAATTTCACAAATTTTTTTATCGCTCAAATTAACTCCCTCCTGAAAATTTTCTCATAAAAAAAAATCTCTTTCAGTCGAATGTTAATGAAAAAATTTTTCAAGGTCAACTAAAAATTTGTTCAGATTTTTATCAAAGCACGCATCGCATTTAAAACTGCCAAAACCATAACTCCGACATCTGCGAAAATTGCTGCCCACATGTTTGCAATACCGACCGCTCCCAAGATTAAACATAAAATTTTTACGCCGATTGAAAAATAAATATTTTCTTTGACGATTAACAAACATTTTTTTGCCAGTTCAATAGCTTGAGGAATTTTTAACGGGTCGTCGTCCATTAAAACCACGTCAGCCGCCTCTATTGCCGCATCACTTCCCAAAGCACCCATCGCTATTCCGATATCTGCACGAGCCAAAACAGGTGCGTCATTTATTCCGTCGCCGACAAATGCAACCTTTCCGAAATTTTTCTCTGCCAAAATTTTTTCTAAATGTTCAACCTTCTGTGCGGGCAAAAGTTCGCTGAAAAATTCTTTTATACCAAGTTCAGCAGAAATTTTTTCTGCTATTTTTTTTGCGTCGCCTGTCAGCATTACAATTTTTTTCACCCCAATTTCAAAAAGTTTTTCAACAGATTTTTTTGCGTGCGGTTTCAAAACGTCAGCGATAACCACATGCCCGACGTATTTTTTATTTATGGCAACGTGAATTATCGTCCCGATTTTTTCGCAAGGTTTCCACTCCGCTCCGATTTTTTCCATGAATTTTTCGTTACCGACATGAACAATTTCCCCGTTGACTTCTGCACGAATTCCAAAACCAAAAAATTCTTCGACGTTTTCAATTTTGCAGTCGTCAGCCTCATTCTTGTAAAAATTTTTTATGGAAATTCCTATAGGGTGAGTCGAAAATCTTTCTGCATGTGCGGCTAAGTGAATTAATTTTTCTGAATCAAAATTTTTCGCATGAATCGCATCAACTTCAAAAATTCCCTTCGTCAAAGTTCCCGTCTTATCCATCACTACAGTTTTGACTTTCGATAAAGTTTCCAGATAATTTGAGCCTTTAATTAAAATTCCCGCTCGACTTGCTCCGCCCAATGCCGCAAAAAATGTCAGCGGAATACTTATCACCAACGCACAAGGACAACTTATCACCAAAAAAATTAAAGCACGATAAATCCAAGTTGAAAAATTTTCTGCAAAAAAAATCGGAGGAATTATCGCCAAAAACATTGCACAGCCGACAACAGCAGGAGTATAAACTCTTGCAAATTTCGTTATAAAATTTTCGGACTTTGATTTTAAAGAACTTGCATTTTCTACCAAGTCCAAAATTTTTGACGCAGTGGACTCATCAAAATTTTTTGTCGTGCGGATTTTTAAAACTCCATTCAAATTTATACAGCCGCTCATAATTTCATCACCGATTTTAACACTTCTCGGCAGACTTTCTCCGGTCAGTGCGGAAGTGTTCAAAGTTGAATTTCCTTCTACAATAATTCCGTCGATTGGAATTTTTTCACCGGGCTGAACAATAATAATTTTTCCGATTTCAACTTCATCAGGGTCAACGCGTTCGATTTTTCCGGCACTTTCGATATTTGCATAATCGGGACGAATGTCCATAAGTTCGGAAATATTTTTTCGACTTTTTCCGACAGCGTAACTTTGAAAAAATTCTCCGACTTGATAAAAAAGAATAACCGCGACAGCCTCAGTATAATCTCCGCTCCCGCTGTAAACCGCAAGAATTATCGCACCGATTGACGCGACCGCCATCAAAAAATTTTCATCAAGTGCACGGAAATTTTTTAAACTTTTCGCCGCCTTCAATAAAATGTCGTATGAAATAATCAAATACGGAATCAAATAACAAAAAAATCTCGCCATTCCTTCAGTTTCAAAAAATTCCAGCGAAATCATAAAAATTGAGACGATTATTATTCTGATTAAATTTTTTTTCTGTTTGTTTGTCAAGATTTTTCATCTCCTTAATAATTTTTCTCAATTATACCACAAAAAATTTATAATAAAAAAATCCCAACGACTTTTTTATCGAAGGGACTTTTATTTTCTAATGTTATTTTTTATTTTTTGTCGGCGTAAATAATATATTTTGTAGGAACAATTGTTCCGCCGCCTGACGAACTGCGTGGAGTGCTGATAAGATTGTTTGAAGTCGATTCAATATCAGGCGAAGGAGCCGGAGAATTCAGCTGATCTAAACTTTGTCCAAAAATATCTGAATTTGAATTATTATCGTCAAACCAAAGATTACTGACATTTGAATTAGTACTCGTCGTATAATTTTTGGTTTTGCCGTTGGAATTTACGACAGTAATTTTTTCTCCGCGACCGTCTTTAATTCTGATAGAACCTTTGCCAATTTTAAGAATGACATCATTTCCAGATACAGTTTTCTTTGAAATTGAACCGCTTGTCAATTTAATTTTATCCGTTCCAAAATTGAAACCGTCTATAACGTCATTGCCGTCACCGTTTTTGTAGACGTAAGTAGTTTGATAGTAGCTGTAATTTTTGATTGTGTCATTACCTGTCCCGCCGTTTACGGTAGCATTATTCGATTCGTTATAGAGATGAACATAATCATTTCCTTTGCCGCCACTTAAAGATACATTTGATGCTCCGCTGTAAATTGAATCTTTGCCCGAACCGCCGATAACTCTGGTATTTTTTGCATCGGTGTAGAGATAGACATGATCATTTCCGTTTCCGCCGTTAATCGTGGTTTTAATTCCGCAGTCGTAAATGGTGTCCTTACCTGAACCGCCAAAAATTTTTGTATTACTGTCATCTGTATAAGTTTTAAAATAATCGTTTCCGTTGCCACCGTTGAGAATATTTTCATACCCTCCGCCGTCAAAGGTGTCATTTCCTGAACCGCCGTAGAATTTGGAGCTTTCTGAATCCGAATAAATTCTCATGAAATCTTTTCCTGAATTGCCGTAAATAGTATCTTTATTTCCTGCTACAAGAAGGGAATCATTTCCATTGCCGCCGTAAAGTTTTACATTGTCCGCCAAGTAATTAGTTACGGTATCATCTCCGCCAAGAGCATTTAAAACAGTATTTGAAGTTTTATTAACGTAATAATCATCACCGTTCGTGAATTTAAATGAACCGCTTGAACTTCCGCTGCTTGCATTTGCTGATTGTTTTGCAAGATAACGAAGGAACATATAACCGCCTGCATATGTTTTACTTGTACCGCCACTGGTTATATCCAAATTTAAAGCATTTCTCAAACTGTAAGAACTGCTTGCAAGAGAATTTATATCGTAATATCTTTCGTCATCAATTCCGTGAGTAAGTTCCGCCATTCCCTCTTTAATGAAAAGCGGCAACTTATTGAAATTTGTGATATTTGCTCCCATAACGGCATGAGTAAATTCATGGGCAAGAGTGCGGTCAAGATAACCTGCACCATAAGAAGAAGTCGAGCCGTTTGGATCTGAAATGTCTACGTTATCATAGTAGTACATATTAACAGCCAAATCCAAACCTATGACTTTGCCGGTATTAGATTCAGTCCAGTTTTGAACATAAGCAAGTACACCGTCACTTGCACTGTAAAATCCGACGTTAATTTCATCAACCGAAGATGACGAAGTAAAACCAAAATTATTCCCGTAACTGCTTGTAATAAGATTCAGAGATTCTTTACCCCACCAAGTGTAAAGACTTTGCCATATAAATTTTTGACTGCTGGTCAAACTGTTGAAACTTTTGAATTTAGCATGATTATCATAGCCAGCATCTGAATAATAATTTGAAAGCTGAAAAGTTAAACCGTTTGTAGAAAAGTAACTGCCTGTAAAATTTTTCAAAATTCCGCTTTCCGGGACAATACTTTCAGCGGTTTTAGTTTTTGAACCGCCTGCATCTGATCCTGTAATTGCTCCGGTGTCTTCATTATCCAAAATAATTCCGCAGTATTTCTTCAAAAAAATATCCGCACTGCCTGCATTTTGACAATCTATTACCATTTGATTAATAACGTCCTGTGCCGTACTGAATTTTGAATTTGAAGCAGTTTTAACCGCCGCATTAACTGCGGAAACACCATTTAAATTTGTTGTGTCTAGGGACTTCATAAAAGATTTTATAACGTCCTGCTGAGTTTGAGCCATAACAATCATCTCCCGTAAAAAATTATTTTGACTTTATAAACTAAAAAAGCCGCATTACTCCCACAAGTTAAAATTGAGAGTTTTCGGCGGCACTATTTCAGAAATATTTTTTTTCGACAAATTTTTTTAAAATGCAACAATCGCAATGCCTTTATCATCAGCGAATTTTATGGTATTTTCTCTGTCAACTAGCAAAGTTTTATCCGCCTCTATTGCAAGAGTTGTAGCTCCGACTTCTGCCATAACTTCAATAGTTCTTCTGCCGACTGTAGGAACATCAAATCTGTTATCTTGATTCGGTTTAGCAACTTTTATAACAGCCGCTCCGCCGTTGGCAAGTTTTCCGCCACGTCTGATACATTCGTCAGTACCTTCGATAGCCTCTAAAGCCATGACTGCACGACTTTTAACAACAACAGTCTGTCCGACATCAAGTCTGCCGAGTTCTTTGGCAATCATGAAACCAAATTCCATATCGCGACGTTCATCTTCGGTGGGTTCACGACTGGCAATATTTCCTCTGTGCGGCATAAGACGACGAATCAAAAAAGTTTGATCAAATGACTGCATGCCAGCCTTTGCAAGTTCGCGAACAAAAGCCAACATAATCGTATCGTCGCTTCTGTCGGGAAGTGACATGATAAGTTCCAACATTTTTGCATCGGGCTGAACTGCACCGTTGAATAATAATTCTTTAGTAACTTTTCCAATCATCATTACTTGATGAATGTCGTTGCTTTTCAAATAATTCAAAATTGATTCAAGCTGAGCCACGCTTATTTGTTTATAGTCCGCCGAAAAGTCAGCGATCTGAGGATCGGTTTCCGCCAAAAGTCCTACCGCGTAAACGTCATATCCGGCTTGTTGTGCCGATCTTGCACATTCTACCGGCAATTTTCCGGCACCGGCTAAAAGTCCAAGTTTTTCCATTTAAAAAAGTTCTCCTCTCAAAATTATTTTTCGTCAAAGTCCTTGCGTTCTCTGCAAATTCCGCGTTCTGCATTTCTTAAAAATCTTAAGAAATGTTCGACTTCTTCACATGAATCAACTTCTTGCTCAATAACCGCGATTGCCTCCGCAAGACTTAAACCGGAACGATATAAAATTTTGTACGCCTTTTTGATAAGTCTGCGAGATTCAAGCGGAATACCTGCACGAGAAATTCCAACATTATTTAAGCCGACAACTTTTGCAGGGTGTCCGTCAACAATCGTATAAGGCACAACGTCCTGAACAAGTTTACTCATTCCGCCTACCATTGCATTACGTCCGATTTTTACAAACTGATGAACACCTGCCATACCACCGATAACAACTCTGTCCTCAACCGTCGCATGACCTGCACAGCTTGCAAGATTCGACATGATAACATGATTTCCCAAAATACAGTTATGAGCAACATGAATATAAGCCATCAAAAGACAGTCAGTGCCGATTCTCGTTTCATTTCCTTCGCCTGTCGCTCTGTGAATAGTTGCACCTTCGCGAATAACTGTTCTGTCGCCGATAAAAGTATAAGTCTTTTCGCCTTTAAATTTTAAATCTTGCGGCATTTCGCCGACAGATGCAAATTGAAAAACTCTGCAGTCTTTTCCTATTGTCGTACAAGGTGCAATGACGGCATTTGGCCCGATATTTGAGCCGTCGCCGATTTCAACTTCATCACCAATCACAGTGTAAGGTCCGATTGTGACATTTTTTCCAATTTTTGCACTCGGAGATATAACTGCACTTGGGTGAATGTTTGAATGATTTTCTTCAATATTTAACATTTTTCCAAACTCCCGCCTTCATGAATTAGGAGTTGGGAATTAGGAATTAGGAATTAAATTTCGACTGTCAATTCCTTATTCCTCATTCCACATTCCAAATTTGAAACAGTTTCTAATTTTTTATCCCTTCGCTGTGTTTGAGTGCAAATTTAAAATCTGCCGACGCAACCATTTTATCATCAACATAACCGTCAGCATGAAGTACTCCGAAATCTCCGCGAACTTTTGCAATTTCTGCTTTTGTTATAAGTGCATCTCCCGGGACAATCGGCTTTTTAAATTTTATGTTTTCCATTCCGCCGAACAGTGCAATTTTTCCGCGATGTTCTTCAGGATAGAGCATTGCAACTCCTCCGACTTGTGCCATTGCCTCAAGCACCAAAACTCCCGGCATTATCGGGCAGCCCGGAAAATGTCCGACAAAAAACGGCTCATTTAATGTAACATTTTTTAAACCTGTTGCCGATTTAAAAGGATCAATTTCCAAAATTCTGTCCACAAGGAGCATGGGCGGACGGTGAGGCAGTATTTTCATAATTTCTTCGATTTCCAAAACCATTTATATCTCTCCCCTAATTTTAATGCGTAATAATTCCTAATTTTTAATTCCTTTAAAGTCTGAATAAATTTTTTTTGCAAGTTGAGTATTTAAAGCATGACCAGATGCCGATGCAATAATATGACATTTAACGAAACCTGCAAGGCGAATATCTCCGATAACGTCCAAAATTTTATGGCGGACAAGTTCATCAGGATAAATTAATTTATTGAGCCAGCCTTCGTCATTGTAAACGATAACATTTTCAATAGTTCCGCCGAGTCCCAAGCCCATTTCACGAAGAGCGGCAACTTCTTTTTCATAGGCGATTGTTCGAGCAGGTGCAATTTCTTTTTCGTAAATTTCTTCTGTAATTTCAAAATCAGCGTACTGAATTCCTACAATTTTATGCGGATTTATTGAAGTGAAACTTACGCGAAAACCGTCATAAGGCAGAGCGATTATAAATTTTTTTCTGTCGTCAGAATCGACGCGATAAATTTTATTAATGCAAATTTCTCTGCGTTCTTTCGACTGCTCAACAATTCCCGCAGATTTTATAAACTTGAAAAAATCTATAGAATTTCCATTCAAAACGGGCGGTTCTTCCGCGTCAAGTTCAATTTCCGCGTTGTCAATTCCGCAGACATTTAAGGCACTCATTAAATGTTCGACTGTAAAAACTTTTACGCCATTTTCTTCTAAAGTCGTCGCCCTTAAAACTGAAGTAACTTTATCAGCCGACGCATGAATTTTTGGACTGTCTGACAAATCTTTCCGCAAAAAAATAATCCCGCTGTCAACTTCTGCAGGTTTTATTTTTAATCTTACGTCAACGCCTGAATGAAGTCCTTTGCCGAAAATTTCCGCCGAACTTTTTAAAGTTTGTTGTTTCTGCAATTCTCCGCTCCCTTTCACAAAAATTTTTCTCATTATATCACTATTCATTAAACTCGTCGATAACGGAAAAAATTTTTTATCAAAATTCTTATTTTTGAACAAAAAAAAGCCCGCCACTTTTTATGACAGACTTAATTTTTTTTACGAAAAATTTTTTAATTCATCAAAGCATTTTTTACAAGAAGTCTTGCTTTTGCTCTTGCGAGTGCTTTATTTGCACGGGCAATATCAATTAAAGACTCTTTTGTGTTTTGTTTATACTGCTCAATTCTTTCTTCTGCACGTTTCAAAGCTCTTTGGGCTCGTTCAACGTCGATATTTTCGGGAAGTTCCGCAGAATCAGCAAGAACTGTAACTTTTTCGGGCGTGACTTCCATAAATCCTCCGCCCATTGCAACTAAATTTTCTCCGCCTTCCATTTTAATTTTCATGGCGTGCGGCAAAAGTTCAGTCAACAATCTTGCATGACGCGGCAAAATTCCGAGTTCTCCTGCAGTCGAACGAACAATAAGCATATCAATATCTTTAGAAAAAATTTCGCCTTTATCGGGACTGACAATATCAAGTCGGATTGTTGCCATAAATTATCCCTCCTTGAGTTTCTCTGCCTTTTGGACAGCCTCCTCAATTCCGCCGACCATGTAGAAAGCATTTTCGGGAAGATCGTCGTATTTGCCGGAGAGAATTTCTTTAAAGCCGCGAATAGTATCCTTAAGTGCGACGTATTTACCGGGAGAACCTGTAAAGACTTCAGCAACTGCAAACGGCTGTGATAAGAAACGCTGAATTTTTCTTGCACGGGAAACTGTGAGTTTGTCGTTGTCGGAAAGTTCTTCCATACCGAGAATTGCGATAATATCTTGAAGTTCTTTGTATTTCTGAAGAACTGCCTGCACTCCGCGTGCAACTTCATAATGTTCTTGACCGATAACATGAGGATCCAAAATTCTTGAAGTAGAATCAAGCGGATCAACTGCGGGATAAATTCCCAACTCTGCAATTTGACGGCTTAAAACTGTTGTTGCGTCCAAGTGAGTAAATGTTCCTGCAGGTGCGGGGTCTGTCAAGTCGTCAGCGGGAACATAAACCGCTTGAACGGAAGTAATAGAACCTTTTCTTGTTGAAGTGATACGCTCCTGCAAAGCACCGATATCTGTTGTCAAAGTCGGCTGATAACCAACAGCGGACGGCATACGACCGAGCAACGCGGAAACTTCTGAACCTGCCTGAATAAAACGGAAAATGTTATCAATGAACAAAAGAACGTCCTGTCCCTGAACATCGCGGAAATATTCAGCCATTGTCAAGCCTGTCAAGCCGACACGCATACGAGCTCCGGGTGGCTCATTCATCTGCCCGTAAACCAGAGCAGTTTTATCAATAACGCCGGATTCTGTCATTTCTGTCCAAAGGTCGTTACCTTCACGAGTACGCTCACCAACACCGGAGAAAACAGAATAACCGCCGTGTTCTGTTGCGATATTATGGATAAGTTCCATAATCAAAACTGTTTTGCCGACACCTGCACCGCCGAACAGTCCGACTTTACCGCCGCGAGAATACGGGGCAATCAAGTCAACAACTTTAATTCCTGTTTCAAGAATCTGTGTAGATGTTTCCTGTTCTTCAAAAGTCGGAGCGGGTCTGTGAATAGGCCAGCGTTCTTTATTTTTTACTGGTTCGGGATTGTTATCAACCGTTTCACCCAAAACATTAAAGACGCGTCCCAAGCATGCCTCACCGACAGGAACGGTAATAGGCGAGCCTGTGTCCTCCGCCTCCATTCCGCGAACAAGTCCGTCAGTCGAACTCATCGCGATACAACGGGTAACGCTGTCGCCCAAATGCTGCATAACTTCAGCAATCAAGTCAATTTCAACGTCGCCCGATTTTCCTGTTATATGTACTGCGTTCAAAATTTTCGGAAGTTCGCCCGGCGGAAATTCCACGTCAACGACCGCACCGATAACCTGAACTACTTTTCCTTTCGCCAAAATTTTATTCCTCCTTTAATGAGTCAATTTTTCGCATTATTTGTTGTGTACGAAGTTCATGACAGCTGCTGGATCTTTCGGAGCCCAATAAACTTTGCCGTCAGAACCTTGAGCCTTTTCGCAGGGAACATCGATACTTTTTTCAGGATTGAGAGGAATTTCATTTATAAAGTTGTCGATACATTCCATAGCGGCTTTTTGAAATTCGGGATTATTTTTCAACTGATCCAGCGTATGACCTTCAGACTGTAATTGACCAAGTGCTACACCAAGTCCCAAAATATCGGGATTTGTTTCAGCCATTTTTGCGGCTTCAGCTTCATTGACAGTTGTTGCAGTGAGAGTAACGACAGGATTTTCAGGATCGTCAGTTTTTAATGTGGTTTTAATATCCATCGCCAACATGAGTTTTGCAAGATAACTTGTAGTCATTGCCGCGACGTTTTCTTCGTTCAAAGGAAACTGAGCGAAACTTTGTACAAATTCGCCGACAATATTATCGCTGATTTGTTCAATATCTTTTTCTGTCAAACCGGCTTCGGAAAGATGATCCGTCACTCCGAAAGCATACATTTCAGCATATGCTAAAACTGCTTTATCAGCACTGTACGCAGGTTTTTCAGTAGCGGCTTTTTTCTGATCGTCCCCGCCGCAACCTGTGAACAATACCATCAAAGACAACACAGCCAATGCAACAAAACTTTTTTTTAACATAAAAGAAATTTACCTCCGTTTATTCTTCCCCTTCTTCTTCCTCTTCTTCCCCTTCTTCTTCTTC
>JAFZMV010000067.1 GCA_017553205.1 Selenomonadaceae bacterium
TATCACCATAAATATTTTCCGCAAGTTCGCCATTGCTTTACACAAAAAATATTTGATTAAGATTAAAAGCAAACGCAGTATCAGGCAAAATCTTTTATCCTGTCTTCTCAATGACAAACTGCTCCTTGATGTCATTTCCGTTTAAAAATTTATGAAACGCCCGTGCGGAAATCAACACGGGCGTTTCATAAATTTTTCTCAGTTCGTCCGTGATTATTTTTCTTTTTACGTTCATTATTGCCACAACAAAACGAATGCCATGAGCGATGGAAGAATATTTTCCAATTAAAATGTGATTACGAGTGTAACGCATTTTCATAGCTCGCATTGCAAATGTAACTGCTCGCTCCCAGAGTTAGAACAGGAATTCTTTTGTTTCTTCGTCTACGATAAGAAAACGTGTATCCATTTGAAAACCTGTACGCCCTATCATTTTCTTTTCACTCTCCAAACTATTATTTAAAAAATTTTACTCCAATTAACAACAGGTTCCCCGTCAAAAATTCCATCGTCTAAAGCAGAAACAATTTTGACATTTGTATCAAAAAGATAATCCATACATTCAAGAGAAATCATTTCGCGAGTGGTTATAAAGTGCGTTGAATTTCTCAAAATATACGGAGAAAAAATTTTTCCGTTTGTCGTAGGCAGTCCATGAATTATTTTTCCGTCAGGAAGTCCGCATTCTTTTACAAAATTTCTCAAATTGTCGTTATCTTCTTTTGTAAAATCATTTCCCAGCCAAATTATCAAAACAGAATTATCCGAATCAGATTTACAAAAACCGCTGACAATTCTTTTCCACAAAGGGAACGGGGCATGAAAATCCCCGACGCATGTATAAATTTTTCTGCCCTCTGATAAATATTTCGACATTACGCCGACTTCTGCAGAGGTTCCCTCAAAATTTTTTTCAAGTTCGGGAGAATAATGCTTTTCTAAAAATTTTTCAACATCGTCCATGAGATAAGCATTTGATAAAACTTTTTCAACGTCCCAATTCCACCACTGAATTGCCATAAATTTTTTTATTGTTTCCTCGTCAAAACGGTATCTTATAACTTTTGCGGGATTGCCTGCGGCTATTGCATAAGGCGGAATATCTCTTGTTACGGTTGCATTTGCTCCGATAATTGCCCCGCTGCCGATTTTAACTCCGCCTAAAATTGTTGCACCTCGTCCAATCCAAACATCAGAGCCTATAACAATTTGATAGTGATTGTTTAGGCTCAATTTATTTTTGCACGGTTTAAAGTCAGGCAAATTTTCATTATTTTCAATTTGAGAGGAAATTTTCCTCAAAATTTTTTTTTCATGAAAAGCATACGGCGAAACGGAATTTTTATAAGCATGATTAAAACCAATTAAGAATTTTAAATTCCAAGACAAATTGCAAAATCTTCCCACTAAAGTATGCGGAACGAGGTTAGCAAAATTTGAGCGACATTCCAGCGTAATTCCGCCAGTAAAAGAGGCCGTACCCAATGTTACAGCATTTACCTTTTTTTCTTTGCTTGTTACAAAACATAATCTGTCAAATGGAGTACGTTTTTCGTCTTTAAATTTAGTTATCATTTCTTTACCCTTACCCTTACCCTTAGATTATCTTTTCAAACAATCTTCCAATTTTGTTTTATTCTCGTTGATAATTTTGTTTGTCGTGTTGACTTCGGCGGCTTTGCGAATATCTTTTAAAGCCTGTTCATAATTTTTTTGTCTGAAGTGTGCAACGGCAATTTCATTTTGAGCGTCAACAAATCTGTCCTCAAGTTCAAGAACTTTTTCAAAATCTTTTATAGCACCGTCAAAATTATTCTGTGCAAGTTTCAATCTTCCGCGATTGTAATAACCGTTTTCTGAATTTAATTCAATCGCCAAAAATTTATCGTAAGTTTTTATAGCGTCGTCAAAATGTTTATTTTTTTCCTGCATTATTGCGAGATTAAATAAAATATCTGCAGTATAAGGTTCAAGTTCGGACGCTTTTATAAAATCTTTTTCAGCCGCAGAAAAATCTCCGCGTTCAAAATTTATCAGTCCGCGATTGACATAAGCGTCAGCGTTGGAAGAATTTTTTTGAACTTGAATATTTGCCGCTTTAAAAGCTGTGTCGTTTGAATCGGGCATTAAAGCTCTTTTCCAAAGTTCAATGATGTCTTGACCGTAATTTTTTCCGGGAACTGCCCAAACTCCGTTCAATCTCGTCCAGTTTTGAATTTTCCCGAAAACATCTTGACGATATTGTGCAAGAAGTAAATAACGCGGATCAACTATTGCAGTTCTCGGCGGTCTTTTAGTTGCATAAGCAAGCAAATGTTGAAGATGAGCTCTTGCACCGATTTGCGGAGTATCAAATTTTGCCCCGGGTTCTTTATTTCCCGTTGCACCAAGTCCGCAAAAATTATTTTGTTTCGGATCAACGTCGCCGCCGTAATTCCAAAATCCTGTTTCTTTAATCGCTTGACAAATTGCAAGATCGGGGCGAATTCCTTCAGTTTCTGCCTCCGCATAATAAATTTTTACAATATCTTCAATCGAGCAATTTAATTTTGCATTGGGATTATTTTTTTTGATGAAACGCACCATTTGATTTTGTGTAGCAGTCGCTCCTCCCAAAATTGTCAGCTGATTTAAATCTCCACGCATTACAAAAACAGGATTATCTCTCGCGGTAGATTCGGTGAGTTGAGTTTTTTTCAATTTTTTGTCGTCAAATTTCAAAGTTTTTTCTGATTTAACATTTTTTTCGGTTTTGTCTTTTGCCGCGTCAGCAAAATTCACTGCAGACAAAATAAAAAAAAACGTCAACAAACATGTAAAAATTTTTTTCATAGTACCCTCCAAATTTTTCAAGGAAATTTTTTTATCGTATAGAATGTATTAAAAAATAATTTTTCTAATCTGTCAACAGCGGAGGAGGTTTTTTTCATGAAAATTGCAATGGCGAATGATCATGCGGGAACTCAACTTAAAAACGAAATTAAAAAATATCTTGAGTCGCAGGGTCACGAAGTAAAAGACTTCGGAACTTATGACGAAGAGGGTTGCGATCTTTCTGACTTTGTTTATCCTGCGGCTTTGTCTGTGGCAAAGGGCGAATGTGATCGCGGAATTTTTGTTGACGGCGTAGGCTACGGTTCTGCACTTATTGCAAATAAAATTTACGGAATTTATGCGGCAGTCTGTCAAGATCCGTTCTGTGCTCAACTTTCCCGCGAGCATACCGACTCAAATGTTTTGTGTATCGGCGGAAAAATTATCGGCGGTGCAATCGCTATGGAAATTGTAAAAACTTGGCTGAAGACTGAACCTTTGACTGCCGAAAAATATCGTCGCCGTGTTCAAAAAGTTGCTGACATAAATAACAAGCACTGTGTACCGGTGAAATAAAATTTTTTAATCTGCAGAAAAATTGACACCTAGCTTTTCACGTTATAAAATACGGCAATTTTGTATTCTGAATTAATTTTTGTGCGAATTTTATCATTTAATTTGAAAACTTTAGTTGCCGATAGTTTAAAATCTTGGGCGGGAAGTTTGCACGTTATAAAAACTTCACGCCTTTTAAATTTTTTGTGAGGTGGAAAAGTATGAGCGATTTTACAATTTATACAGACGGTTCATGCCTTAATAATCCCGGGCCGGGAGGTTGGGCGGCAATTATTGTAAACAATGTTACAAAAGAACGTGAAGAAATTTCAGGCGGAAAAAAAGACACCACCAACAACCGCATGGAACTTTTGGCGGCGATTATGGGATTGAGAAAAATTTCTGCGGGAGATTCTGCCGAAGTTTATACTGACAGTGCATATTTGAAAAAAGCATTTTCTGCTGGTTGGCTGGCAAACTGGAAAAGAAACGGCTGGATAACTGCAAACGGTAAATCTGTCTTGAATCAAGATTTGTGGCAGGAACTTGATAAACTTGTTTCGGAGCGTTCAGTAAATTTCAACTGGGTTAAAGGTCACGCGGGAAATGCTTATAACGAATGGTGCGACAAACTTGCAAGAGCGGCGGCTGTAAACAGTCAAAATGAATCAATTCAAGATGAGTCTGCTGAAAATTTGGCGTTGAATAATTCTTTATTTGGAGATTCTCAAGAACTGCCTTCAGCAAAAATAAAAATCGCAAAAAAATTGCAGATGAAAAAATATCGGCAGGAATTAAATTTATTTGTCGTCGAAGGTCTGCGAATTTGTGAAATGGCTTTAGAACATGCCGAAATTGAATTCGGATTTTACACGGAAGAATTTTTAAAAAACGAACGTGCAAAAAATCTCGTCGAAAAACTTCAGAAAATCACAGAAATTTTTCAAGTCCCGTCGAATACTTTCGATAAAATTTCTGATACGCAGACACCGCAGGGAATTTTACTTGTCGCCAAACAAAATTTATCAACAGTCGAAGAAGTTGCGAAAAAATCTTTGATAATCGCATTGGACGGAGTACAAGACCCGGGTAACGTCGGAACAATTTTAAGAACTGCAGAGGCATTCAACTGCGGAATAATTTTGTTAAGCGGTTCGGCTGATATTTTTAATCCAAAAGTTGTTCGCTCGTCTATGGGTTCAATTTTTTCGATTCCTGCCACTCAAATGACTTGCGAAGAATTTTTGGCGTTGATGAAAATTTTCAAATTTGAAGTTTCGGCGGCGGTGTTAGATTCAAAGTCGGAAATTTATTTCAAACATAATTTCAAGAAAAAATCTGCGATAGTTTTCGGAAGTGAAGCGGACGGAGTTTCAGAAGAAATTTCGACTGCGGCAAAAAAAATTTTTATCCCAATGCACGGCACGGCAGAAAGTTTAAATGTTTCGGCAGCGGCGGCGATTGTAATTTCAGAGGCAGTAAGACAAGTCAGTTGATAAATGTTGACGGACTGAAGGGAGTATTTTTATGGAAATAATGGCACGTCAGTTGACTTTGGACATGTACAACTGCAATTCAAAAAGACTTGGCGGCGTGGACGAGATAAGAAATATTTTGGAAAACATTTTGGGCGATGAACCAAAATTAACTTCTGAAGAAACGAGTACAACTCATTTTGCAATAATAGGAGCGTCAGTCAGCGGACATATCGCACTGCATGTTTATAAGGATTTGCGTTATGTTGCGGTGGATATTTTTACTTGTGCGGAAAATTCGGAGCCTGAAGAATTATCAAAAGAACTGCGGAAATTTTTCCAGCCCGATAAAATAAAATCTACTTTCTTAAAGCGTGGAGATTTCGGCAGAGAAAAAGACATGAAACCTAAAATAAAAACTCGCGTCGCACCGTTGAGAAAAGTTAAAAACGCCGGTGCAAAAGTTGTAAGTAATTTAGTTCGGGGGGGCGGCAGATGACTTTTACTGATATGGCTGCTCTTTATCGCAGTGTCGGAAAACCTAAAAAATGTACGTTTATTTTCTGTGCGGATCATGGAGTTGCAGAAATGGACGTTAGTGCATATCCCCAAAAAACTACCGCCGACATGGTCAAAAATTATTTAGAATATCAAGGTGCGGCGGCAAATGCTTTTGCGGAATTTACTCATTCTGAACTTGTTGTTGTTGACGTGGGAGTTAATGCAGACCTCTCAAATATTCGCGGGCTTGTCGATAAAAAAATTGATTACGGCACGAAAAATTTTACTAAAGGTCCTGCAATGACTAAGGCACAGGCAAAAAAATCTATACAAATCGGAAAAAAACTTGCGGAGAAAGCAATAAAAGCAGGCTGTAATATTTTTTTGCTCGGCGAAATGGGAATTGCAAATACTACGGCGGCATCTGCAATTACTTCCGCAATTCTTGAAACTAATCCCAAAAAAGTCACTGGACACGGCTCAAATATTTCTGACGAGAAATTGAAAAATAAGCTCAAAATTATTCGCAAGGCTCTGAAAGTCAACTCTCCCGATCCTGATGATGTCATTGACATTCTGGCGAAAGTCGGCGGCTTTGAATTTGGAGCAATGGCGGGAGTTATGATCGCCGCCGCAAAACATGACTGCGTAGTTATGCTGGACGGATTTAACACGGCTGCCGCCGCTTTAATTGCTGACGGATTGGAATTTAATGTTTGTGAAAGAATGATTTCCACTCATGTCGGACGCGAACCGGGTCACATGGAAGCGTTAATGTATTTGGAATTAGTTCCGATGTTTTCTTTGGATCTTGCACTCGGTGAGGCTGTCGGCTCTTCAATAGTTTCAAGAATTTTGGACAGATTAGTTTATGTTTACGTTTGCGGTCCTAATGACGATTTTGAAGGCGATATAGACGAATTTAAAGAGTCTGCGGAAGATGAAGCCGCCATGTTAAATGAAATGCTCGCACAGATGGGCTTGGCAGATCTTCCTGACTTCCAAAGTTTTGATGAAGTTGACGAATATCTTGAGAAAAATTTCGGTGACGATCTTCAAATAAATGAAGTTGATGTTGATTTTCAGCTTAGCGACGATCAAAGACTTCAGCCGTTTACTCCGCCTTTCAGCGTGAATGATTTTAATATTCCCCGCTCATATCCCATGATGGTAAAAATTATGGGACATAAGGAAGATGAACACGTTGCCGCCACTGATAAAACTTTTAATTTTTATCTGCAGACAATGCCGAAACTTCACTATAAAGCTATGGACGCTTGCAAAGAATATCTGGATTCTCTCACGAAACCAAAAAATAGTTTGGGTTTGTTGGAAGATATTGCCGTTCAAATGGCGGGAATAACAAACGAAGAAAGACCTTCAAACAAACTTCGTCATGCGGCATTGGCTTTTACAAATTCGGAAAATACTCCGCCTGTCGGAATGGAATCATATCAGCCGCACAGAAAAGGAAAACGTCGTCAAGTTGTCATGGATTTCAGCATGACTGCAAGAACTTTTGCGATGAAACTTTTTGCGGGAGTTGTTGACTCAAAAGTTGATCCGTCTATTGCTTTTAATTTCGGCAGAAATTTGGCGGAAGAAATTTCTTTCGGTATTCCGATTATGGCTTTAACTGAATTGAGCGATTGGAGTATTGATAAACTTGACGAAAAATTTTTTAAAGCCCTGCTGAAAAAAAATAAAGAGTTGAAAGTTCCGCCCGAAGAATTTTTAAATCATGTTCCGAAAAAATTCCGCTGTCTTACAAGTGCAATAATCGGTGCGATAGTTGCGGCGGCTCATAATTCTACTTTGATAGTTGTTGACTGCGGTGCAGTTGAAATTATTGCCCGCTATCTTGAAAAAATTTGTCCTGAAGTCCGCCCGTTTCTCCTGTACGCAACGAAACTTATAAATTATGATTTTGATAATCCTAATGTAAGAATCGGTCTTGACGGAGAAATTGCATGCATGGGTGCGGAAATTGTTGAGGCGGCTCTTACTGCCCTGAATGAAATGAAAACTTTTGAAGAAACGAATGTTGCAAATTAATTTTAATGATAATCGACAATAAAATTTTCAATCTCTCTAAAATTGCTTGCTTTCAAAAGTTCTGAGTCCTGCGGATGTTGTCCGGCTATTTGGGCAGATTTTAAATGAACATAAGCTATTTAGTTTTCAAAATATCTGCTGAAGTTGTTTTTACAACTCATGTGCGTCCATAAATGGAAATAGTTTTTTTCTGTTTGAATATGGGTTTGAAGAAAAATTTTCTTGCGAAATATTTTCGTCATTTGTGGTTTTAGTTTGAGTCGGGATTTCAGTTGTTTGCAAGCATTTGATTTCGAGAAGTTGAAAAAATAAATTTCATTTTATTTGCCTCCTCTGCGACCAAACAGACGCTTTCCGAGAAAAACTCGTTATTCTCCTTCTGTCACTGTCAGTTTTAATTATCTCGTTTCATAAATATTCCTTGAGTTAATGCCATTGCCCAAAGTGGAGCAGCTGCAGCTGAAAGAATTTTTGCACCTTCCCACAATTCACCCCAAAATCCCATATAAAACACTCACTTTTTCAAAAATCATATCGTAACAAAAAACTTTCAACTGAGCATTTGCAATAAGTTGTTCAAATTTGTCGTCGTCCTTTTCAGCGAGCGACTGAACAAATTGCGAATACTCACGAACAGAATTTTCCAACTTTGAAACCGAGCGAGAAGCTTCATTTTCAAAGTCAACATAAATCTTTCTGGAATGTTTTCAAAAAACTTTTTGCCGACTTCGATAATTGAAGGAATCGCCGCCATTGCCAATTTTTTCAAAATCGTTGACCACATCATTGAAATCGCCGCCTAACTTTTGATTGAGTCTACAACTTCTTCGACACATTTTTCAGTAGCCGCCTTAAGCTGTTTTACAAATTCCGTCAATTCGTGTTTGTCTTCTTGAAACTGTTTGAGTTCGGTAAGTTTGTCCTCATGTTCACGGCGAATATCTTCAATACTTGAAAAATCTAATGCAGGAAAAATTTTTCGGTGAAAGAATAGATACGGAAATAATTTTGTGGGGAGGTGTGTTCGTGTGGACGTAATTGCATTGGTCGGACCTTCAGGCACCGGAAAAAGTCATCGTGCAATAAAGGTCGCCAAAGAAAATAAGGCCGACGCAATAATTGACGACGGAATTTTGATAAAGGACGGACATATTATCGCAGGCGAATCGGCGAAAACTGAAAAAAGCAGAATTATGGCAGTCCGCAGAGCAATTTTTATTTTGCCCGGTCATGCCGAACAAGTTCGCGAAGCCATAAAAAAAATTCAGCCACACAGAATTTTAATTATCGGCACTTCTGAAAATATGGTTCACAAAATCGCAAAAACTTTAAAACTTCCTTCCATCCAATTTATTATAAGAATTGAGGATATTGCCTCAGTCGCAGAAATGGAGCAGGCACAATTTCACAGACTCAAAGAGGGCAAACATATTATTCCTGTTCCGACTATTGAACTTAAACCGCATTTTTCGGGCTATTTAGTTGACCCGTTGCAGAGTCTTTTTAAAAAATCTCAAGTCCGCCGCAGAAAACTCGGAGAAAAATCTATTGTACGCCCGATTTTCAGCTATTACGGAAAATTAATTATTGATGACATTGTTATAAAATCCGTTGTCGAAAAAGTTGTTAAAATGCGTGAGTATGTCAAAAGCGTAAAAAAAATTAACGTTCAACATTTATTTTTCGGAGATAATGACAAAGGATTAAAAATTTCCTGCGAAGTCGTTTTAAATTACGGCAACCATATACCGACGCTTATTTCTCAAACTCAGGCGGAAATTCGCGAGGCTGTCGAGTATACTACTGGAATGATTGTTGATTCCATTGATATAAATGTTCGTGCACTTTATGTTGATTCAAAATTAACTTGATAAAAAATAATTTGTTTGTTTGAAAAAAATTTTTTGACGTAATAAAAAAAATCCTGCATAATTGCAAACGCGGGAATTTTAACCATAAATTTATTTTTGTGTGCAAGATTCGAGAAAATACGATAAGACCAAGAAAAATCAAAGGAGATGGCAAATGTTTAATTTTTCTAAAAAAGACAGAGAATTTTTTGAATTGTTATGGGAGAACGCAAAATATTTTAATCACGGTGCAATTATCTTAGACGAAATTATCAAAGACCCTAACAAAGCCGCAGAGCGTAAAGATGAAATTTTGGCTTTGGAAGCGTCATCGGATAATGTCAACGAAAAAATCACTGCGAAATTAAATCTGAGTTTCATTACTCCGATTGATCGCGAAGATATTTTTTCTATCGCCGGCGAACTTGCAACAGGCGTTGACATGCTCCACGACGCACTGCAAAAAATTATGATGTATCATGCGGGACGTGCAACTGAAAAATCTGCACGAATGACAAAACTTTTGGTTGAAAGTACCGGGCAACTTGTAAGAGCATTTGAACTTATGGTAAGCATAAAAGAAAATCAACGCGGAATGTTGGACGCTGTAAGATTGATTCGCGAATTTGAGGACAAAGGCGACAATATTTATCGCGAAGATATTACAAGTTTATTTGATGAGGCTGAAATTGCCGCACGCGAACACGGTGCAAGCAAAGCAGTTATTCATTTAATCAAATGGAAAGATATTTTGGAAGATTTGGAGCAGACTCTCGATCATTGCAAAAAAATCGCCGTCATGATTCATGGAGTTGTTATGAAATATGGGTGAATTTCAATTTTTAATTTTGACAGTAATAATTTTGGCATTACTTTTCGATTTTATAAACGGTTTTCATGATACTGCAAATGCTATTGCAACTTCAGTATCAACTCGTGCTTTAAATCCCTCGCTTGCAATTTTTATGGCGGCGGGGTTAAATTTTTTGGGTGCTATGGTTTCAACTGGCGTTGCAAAAACTATCGGCGGAGATATTGTAAGCTCTGCAAATATTGTTGATGAAAAAGTTATTATCGCCGCACTTGTCGGAGCGATTGTCTGGAATTTATTGACATGGTATTTGGGTATTCCGTCGAGTTCTTCTCATGCACTTGTCGGCGGTTTAATCGGTGCAGTTTTAATTTCTGTGGGCGTTACGGGATTAAATTGGAGCGGTATAGGAAAAATTGTTGCGGCTCTGATTATTTCTCCTGTTGCCGCAATTATTACGGGAATTATAATGATGAATTTAATGTTTATTTTTTTTGGAAGTTTCAGCCCTCATGCCGTCAATCAAAATTTTAAACGTTTGCAGGTTATTTCAGCGGCGGCGATGAGTTTTTCTCATGGTTCAAACGACGCACAAAAATCTATGGGTATTATTACGCTTGCACTTTTCAGCGGAGGATTTATCGAAGTTTTTGAAGTGCCGACCTATGTGAAAATTTTATGTGCGGCGGCTATGGCTTTCGGAACTGCTATGGGCGGTTGGAGAATTATAAAAACTGTCGGCGGAAAAATTTTTAAACTGGAACCTATTTCAGGTTTTGCGGCGGATTTAAATTCTTCTGCCGTAGTTTTTGGAGCAACTTTATTACATTTGCCCGTTTCAACTACTCACGTTGTCAGCGGTTCGATAATGGGCGTAGGAACTGCCAAAAGAGTCAACGCCGTTCATTGGGGAGTTGCTCAAGAAATGGTTAAAGCATGGGTTATGACAATTCCTATTACTGCTTTAATAGGTGCTTTGGTATTTTGGGCAGTGGATTTTATTTTTTGAGTTAAAGGAGAAGTTTTTTATGGGAAGAATAGCTGTTGAAATTGTCCCGCGTGACGATGAAGGATTAAAAAGAGATGTTGAAGTTTTAAAAAAATTTTCTCAAGTTGACTGCATAAATATTCCTGACATTCTGCGTTATGAAGTTAAACCTTGGGACGCGGCAAAAATTACTCAGCCGAGTTTTCCGACAATTCCGCATGTCAGAGCGATGGACATAGATTTATCAAAACCTTTGCCAATGCGTGAAACTTTTATCGAGTACGGAATAAAAGAAGTTTTGATAATCGCGGGAGATCCTCCGCAAAATATGTCGCATGAAGTTTTCCCGACTGAATCGGTTGACGTGATTAGAAAATTTCGTGAAGAATTGCCAAAAGTAAAAATTTATGCGGGAATAGATCAATATCGTTCAGGAATTCGCGAAGAACTTTACAAAGTTGAAAGAAAAGCACAGGCAGGAGCATCAGGATTTTTTACACAACCTTTCTTTGACATGAGATTTTTGGAAATGTACGCAGATTTTTTAAGTGACTTTGAAGTTTATTGGGGAGTTTCGCCGGTTTTGAGTGCTCGCTCAAAAAGTTATTGGGAAAGAAAAGATAAAGCAGTTTTTCCGAAAAATTTTGAACCTACAATGAAATGGAATGTAGATTTTTCTTTGAAAGTCATAGACTACATTTCAAAGACTGACGGCGGATTATATTTTATGCCGATAACGATAGACATTTCTGAATTTTTGCCGCAAGTTTTCAAATAAATTTTAACAAAAATCTTCTGAGTTTAAATTTTTTAGCTGTCTGATTGGGGGACGGCTATTTTTTTTCAAAAAATTTTTATGAAACACTCGTTAATTTTTTTCGGCGTAAGTGTTTACAATGAGAGACTTTTTGTTTAGAATCACTAAAGTTTTTTATGGTTTTCGGGAGAAAAATTTTTTATGCAGATTATTGAAAGATTACGTAATATTTGTAAGAATCCTGATATTTCGGTAAAAATTACTTGGATTTATGCTCTATGTTTTATCGCTCTGCTGAGTATAATAAATGTGTCGATATGGTGCGGAATTTCTTACGCACTTTATCACCCTGCAGAAAAAACCATAGAACACAGCATGAAAAATGTTCAGGAACTTTTGACGAAACTGGAAAAAAATGTTTCAGACTTTGATCCGAATAATATTCGTGAACCTTTAGTGCCGGGTGTTGTCTTGCGAGTCATAGATGACGACGGAGTTTATTTTGCAGATACAGATCCTACTTATCCTTCAATAGAAGCATTCGACCAATACAAATTAGAAAATCCTCCAATTTTTGCCAAAGATGATTTTGAAGTTTCGGCTTTTCACGGAACGGCTTTAATTTATCGTGCAAGAATGGATTATTTTTACGAAGGCGAACATTTCACGCTTTATTTTTTCCGCACAATAACTTCAATGAAACATACTTTTGATGACTTATTTAAATTTTTATTTTTCTTGGATATTTTCGGAATAATTTTTGCGGCAGGCGTTGGAATTTTTGTCAGCAGAAAAGTTTTGAATCCGATAAAAACCATGATTCATACCGCCAAAGAAATTGCTTTTGGAAAAATGGACGGCAGAATTCCTATTCCTCCCGAAAATGACGAACTCACCGAACTTGCGAAAACTTTTAATGAAATGCTGGACAGACTTCAGGGCGGCATTTCTCAACAGCAAAAATTTGTTTCTGAAGCATCTCACGAACTCCGAACGCCCGCAACAGTCATTGCCGGTTATATTGAAGTCCTTGAAAAATATTCTGACGATAAAACACTTTTTAACGAAAGTGTTGAGGCGATTCGTTCAGAGGCTCAAAATATGAAAAATTTGCTTGAAGGTTTGTTATTTTTAGCCCGTGCAGATCAGCAAACTCAAAAACTTCACAAAGAAAATTTTTCCCTGTCCGATATGATTTCTGACATTATGCGGAAAATGAAAAAAGTTGTCACGACGCACGAAATTATTTTGGTTGAAAATGATTCTGCGGAAATTTTCGGCGACAAAAATACAATCCGTCAAATGATTAGAATTTTTTTGGATAATGCCGTCAAATATACTCCGGTCGGCGGAAAAATTTCTGTCAGTTCAAAAGTCAGCGGAAAAAATATTTTCGTGAAAATTTCTGATACAGGTATCGGAATTTCTAAAGAAAATCTGCCGAAAATTTTTACAAGATTTTTCCGAATTGACAGCGAAGAATTAGTTTTGGAAAGTAAAGGCTCTGGGCTTGGTCTTTCAATAGCAAAATGGATTGCAGATAATCACGATATAAAAATCAGCGTTGAAAGCAAACTCGGCAAAGGAACAACTTTTCAATTAGAATTTAGAAAAATTTAGTTGTTAGTCATTGGAGGAATTTTTTTGGATACGGCTACTTTTTTTTATTTTCTTACAGCATCAATTTTATTGACTCTTGCACCGGGTCCCGACAATTTATATCTTTTGACAAAAGGTTTGTCGAGCGGAGCAAAAAGCGGAATAATTTTATCGGCGGGACTTGCAAGCGGAATAATATTCCATACATTTTTGGTGATGATCGGAGTGGCGGCAATAATTCAAAATTCTCCTTCCGCCATGAATTTATTGAAAATTTTCGGTGCGTCGTACTTATTATTTTTGGCGTGGAAATCTTTTAAAGCAGGAAGACGCGGAGAAAAAATTTCCATGCAGAAAACAGAATCTAAATCGGCGAATTTTGAAATTTATAAACGCGGAGTATTGATGAATGTTTTAAATCCGAAAGTGTTATTATTTTTTTTGGCGTTTCTTCCGCAGTTCGTAAATTTATCGACAGAAAATGCTGGCGGACAAATTATTTTTTTGGGATTTACTTTTGCGGTGCAAGCATTTTTAATTTTTTCTTTAATAGCTGTCTGTGCGGGGAAAATCAGAAAATTTATTTTGCAGAAAAAAAATCTCGGACAAATATTTTCGTACATAGAGGCGACAGTTTTAACTTTAATTGCCGTAACTTTAATTTTCTGTTGAAAAACGTATTTTAAAATAAAAAAAATTCCAAAGTCCCGGAAAAATTCCGAATGAACTTTGGAAAATTTTTTTGAAATATATTTCAGCGTTTTGAAAACTGTGATGCTTTTCTTGCTTTTTTAAGACCGTATTTACGGCGTTCTTTTTCTCGCGGATCTCTGGTAACAAAACCTGCTTTTTTAAGAGCGGGACGAAGACCTGAATCCAATTCCATCAAAGCACGGGTAATACCGTGACGAATTGCACCTGCTTGACCTGTAGTTCCGCCGCCTTTTACGCTTGCAACTACATCATATTTATCATTCATTTCGGTAAGTACGAGAGGCTGACGAACAATCAATTCAAGAGTTTTGAGTCCGAAGTATTCAGCCATTTCGCGACCGTTTATTGTAACTTTTCCATCTCCGGGAACAAGACGCACTCTTGCAACTGAACTTTTGCGGCGACCTGTACCGTAATAACTAACTTGTGCCATTTTATCACCTCTATATTAGCGAATGTCGATTTTAAGTTCTTCGGGTTTCTGTGCGGCATGCGGGTGTTTATCGTCAGCATAAACATAAAGTTTTCTGAACAAATCCGCACCGAGTCTGTTTTTCGGCAACATACCTTTTACAGCATGCTCAATAACGCGTTCGGGATATTTTTTCATCCATTCGCCAGCCGTTGCAAATCTTCCGCCACCGGGATAACCTGTGTGATGAAAATAAACTTTTTTGCGGAGTTTTTTGCCGGTGAATACGACTTTTGCCGCATTTATTACAATTACGTTGTCGCCCGTATCAACATGAGGAGTGAACACGGGTTTATTTTTTCCACGCAGAACTTTAGCGATCTCTGCCGCAAGTCTGCCTACGGTTTTGCCTTCTGCGTCGACTATGTACCATTTTTTTTCTACACTGCCGACCTTTGCCATATAAGTATCTTTCATAAAAATAACCTCGCTATTCTGCAACGTCCGGGGCTGTGGAACATCGCGTACGATATAATAAACAAATTGTTCGTTGTTGTCAAGAAATTGAAACTGCACTCAAAATTTTTTCTTCGACAGTTTCGACGGAAATTTTTTCTAAACAATCTTCATTTTTCGGGCAAAATCTTTTCCAGCAACCTTTACAATCTCTGTCAACTTCAATGGAATTTTTTTCTTGTTCAAAAGCTCCGTTTCTGTTTGCGTCAGTCGGTCCCATTAACATGACAGTCGGAATTTTTAAACCTGCCGCCAAATGCACAGTGCCTGTATCTCCTCCGACAACAAATTTTGAATTTTTTATAACGTGAGTGAGTTGCATTAAATTGGTTCTGCCTATCAAATTTATTGGCGGAATTTCCATGAGTTTTTCAATTTCTGCGGCTCTTTGCTCGTCAACATCTCCGTTGCCTATTAAAACAGGGACAATTTTTTTTTCGTAAATCCAATCGCAAAGTTTTGCAAAATTTTTTTCGCTCCATCTTTTATTGGGCCAATTCGCACCGACTGCCAAAACTGCATACGGATTTTCTAAATGAACTCCCGCATGTTTCAAAATAATTTCGGCTTTTTTTATTTGTTCGTCGGGAACTTCAAGCGGAAAAATAATTTTTTCAACTTTACAACCTACAGCCCGTGCAGTATCCAAATATCTTTCAACAATGTGACCTTGAAAATTTTCTCCGATAACCGGTTTTGAAATTTTATCGCTCATTTCCCGCATGTCACAAATTCCCAATTTAATATTTGCTTTCGCAAAAAAAGCAATCGACGCAGATTTAAAAAGTCCCTGCAAATCCAAAACCGCATCATAATTTTCCGATTGAATTTCTTTTCTGAACGGAAAAAATTTTTTAATGAATCCGCCGAAAGTTTTGAAATCTTTTTTCTCGAACAAAATAATTTTATCAACGCAGGGATTCATTTTTAAAATATCATATGCGGGCGGCTCTACAACCCAAGTTATTTTTGCGTCGGGAAAACTTTCTTTAATCGCGTAACTCACGGGCAGAGCATGAATTACATCGCCTATCGCACTCAATTTTATTATCAAAAAATTTTTCATGATTTAACCTTTCTCTGATTCTTCGTTATAAACTTCTTTCAACAGAGTTTCTTTTCTAAATTCATGACAATGACAAGAAATTTTTTCAGCGTCAGTATTTTTGATAACTTCCAACAAAATTTTCCCAATTATTTCTGCGTCGTTGAAAAAAATTTCTTTCATGACATCTTGCGACCAATTTTTAATTCCTTCGCCATAATTCACAACAAAAGATAAATTCGCATAACATGCTCCAATTTCTCTTGCGAGATAAACTTCAGGGGCAAGCGACTGACCGACAATATCCGCGTGACCTTTCAACATAGAAATTTCTGCGGGACTTTCAAAATGTCTGCCGTCCGTCACCGCATAAATTCCATGCTCAAAAATTCTTCCGCCATAATTTTTTTTTGCGGCGATTAAAAGTTTTTCTCTCAAGTTCGGGCAAAGTGCGTCACGCATGACTAAAAGATAACGACCGTCAAGCATAACATCTTTTCTGACCGATAAATCCAAATAATCATCAGGAATCATCAAATCACGAGGATTAAGCAAATGATTTATCGTGCCGACTCCGCCTTCAGACAAAATTTTTTTTACTCCCGCTTCACGAAAAATCCAAAAAATTTGTCTTGACGCATCTGCACGAGTTACTCCACTTCTCCAGCCATGCATTTTGCATGTAAAAATTTTTTTTCCTGCGTAACTGAAAATTTTAAATGCTGGGCTTTTTCCGTAAGGAGTTTCAAAAAATAAATTTTCTTCCAAAATTTCCACGCCAAAATTTTTTTCCTGTAAATTATTCGGAAAATTGCTTGAAAGTGTTCCAGACCCGCCAATTATAGCAAAATCAGCAAAGGGAATTTTTTTTTCAGTCATAAAATTTCTCCTCCTAAAAAAAATTTTTTCGGCATTATAATATAATTTTAGTGTCAATCTGTAAAATATATTTTGGCGGCAGGAAAATATTTTTTTGCGTTGAAATTTGAAAAAAATTTTTGGAGGCGATTTTATGAACGGTGAAAGACTTTTTATCAGCGAGGACAAAAAAACTATCGCTATGTTAATTTTGAATGGCACGGACGAAATTTTTTGCGGTGGCAATCAAATGAAAAATCTTGTCGCGAATACCACTGACGCAGCACAAGAAAAACACGTTCCTGACGTGCAGATTGATGGTAAAAAAATTTTTGTAAAAGTCGGCAGCGTCGCTCACCCGATGACGGACGCACATTTGATTCAGTGGATTTATCTTCAGACAAAAAAAGGCGGGCAATATCGTAACTTGACGGCGGAAGATGCTCCCGAAGCAAATTTTATTGTCGCGGAAGATGACGAGCCGATTGCAGTTTATGAATATTGCAATTTGCACGGACTTTGGAAAAAAGATTTATAAAATTTTTTTGTCCAAAAATTTTTAAGCCTTCGGGCTGTTTTTTTTGTGCGAAATTATTTTTAGGTGTGCAATAAATAGCTTGATAAAAAAATATGTTTCGTGTAATTACGCCATTTAAAATTTTTCTCGCCTCTCAAATGACTGATTCAGTATTTTGGGAGTTTTGAGAAAAATTTTTTTGACGAAAAATTTTTGAGTTATGATTAAAAAAATTATTGGAGATTTTTTTTGTTTTGCAGGAAAATATTTTTGTTCAAAGAAAATTTCAGAAAAATTTCGGAGGTATTATTATGAATAAATTTTTCTGCTTGATTTTTTCAGCAATATTTTTTCTTTCATCAATTGCTCATGCTGAAATTAAAAATTATGACGGTTTCGGCGAATATGTTATGAGTGAATTTGAAACGCTCGACATTGCCAAACAGCGTGCAAAACAAAAAGCCGAAAGAAATGCTCAAGAAAAAGCTGGAGTTTTTGTCAGCAGTTACACAAAAATTAAAAATTTTCAAGTTAAAGAAGATGAAATTATTGCGATTACGAGCGGGATTTTGAAAGTTTTTGACGTGAAAGAAAATTTGATTCCGCAAAACGACGGCAAAACTATTTTGATTCAAGTGAAAATAAAAGCGTCGATTGATTCAGCAGAAATAAATAAATGGCTGGAAAAAGGAATTGAGCAACGATCCGAACTTGCCAGACAAAATGAAGAATTGAGAAAAGCGATTGCCGAACAAGACAAAAAAATTGCCGAACTTCAAAAACAAGTTGCGAATGTAAAAACTCTACAAGATAAAGAAAAGATTACTCAAGAATTTGCCGACGAAGATAAAATTTTTCTGTCGAATCAAAAAATTTATGAAGGAAATAGATTTTATGATAATGGCGATTATAACAGTGCAATAATTTTATATACGCAGGCAATTAAATTAAATCCGAATGATGCAGAGGCATATTACAATCGCGGAACTGCTTATGATGCTTTAAAAAATTATTCGCAAGCTATTTCTGATTACACTCAAGCAATGAAATTAAATCCAAATTTAGCAGTGGCATATTACAATCGCGGAAGAGCTTATGCACTTTTACAAAATTATTCGCAAGCTATTTCTGATTATAGTCAAGCGATTGAATTAAATCCGAATTACTATAAGGCTTATAACAATCGCGGCAATGCTTATGCTGATTTAAAAAATTATACGCAAGCTATTTCTGATTACACTCAAGCTATAAAATTAAATCCGAATTACTATATGGCATATTACAATCGCGGAAGTGCTTATGCACTTTTACAAAATTATTCGCAAGCTATTTCTGATTACACTCAAGCAATGAAATTAAATCCGAATTACTATATGGCATATTACAATCGCGGAAGAGCTTATGCACTTTTACAAAATTATTCGCAAGCAATTTCTGATTATAGTCAAGCGATTGAATTAAATCCAAATTTAGCAGAGGCTTATAGCAATCGCGGAACTGCTTATAAACGATTAAAAAATTATACGCAAGCAATTTCTGATTACACTCAAGCTATAAAATTAAATCCAAATTTAGCAGTAGCATATAACAATCGCGGAACTGCTTATGCAATGTTACAAAATTATACGCAAGAAATTTCTGATTATAGTCAAGCTATAAAATTAAATCCGAATTACTATGAGGCATATTACAATCGCGGCAATGCTTATGCAATGTTACAAAATTATTCGCAAGCTATTTCTGATTATAGTCAAGCTATTAAATTAAAACCGAATGATTCAAGTGCGTATTATTTGCGCGGGCTCTGTTATAAAGAACTCGGAAATCATTCGCAGTCGTTAAAAGATTTTGCAAAAGCTAAAGAGTTGGATTATAACCCGTAAAAAATGAGGTGAGATATATGAATAATGGCGATTTAAATGTTTTGGCAGAAGAAATTTGGAATGATGGATTAGGAAGTTCTTTTTTCGGTAAATTTATTGGGACAACTCAAGATAAACCCATTCAAATAATAGAGGATTTAAATAAAGATTTCGGAGATTTTGTTATTATTCCAACTGAGCCGAAAATTTCAAGTCAAAATTTAACTGCCGATGAATGGGTCAAGAAAATGAACTCAGCACCTAAAGAATTGTGGATTGAAATTAATGAAGAAATTTTGATAACAGATGAATTTGTAGCAAGAGATTTTACTCCAGAAACTTTGAAAAATACTGTAAAAAATTTTTTTTCAGATTCAGTAGCTAATCGTTTGGATAAAATTATTCACAACGAACTTAGAGCAAACTCAACTACCGAAGAAAAAATTGAGTCGGGAGATTTTTCTATGATTCTTGCTATTGGCGATAAGCTAGATTTAGTATCAGAACCTCGCGACTACAATAATAAAATTGGTTTTCAGTTTTATAGGGCAGTCGGAGTAAAACAACTCGTTTAAAAATTCATAAAAATTTAAGCGACGGGAAAAAATTCTCGCCGTTTTTTTATTTGACGTGTGAAAAGATTTTTGTAAAATCGTTGCGGAGTTGATTTTATGGACGGATATGAAATTGAATTTTACGAAAAAATTGGCGGTGAATGTCCTGTTGCTGAATTTTGATTGAATACAAAAAAGATTATTTATCGGGGTGAAAAAAATGAAATAGGAAGATTATAAAAGCGAAAAATTGAAAAATCCTGATTTTAAAAAGGCGTATGATGAACTTTAAGAAGAATTTAATTTATTGAATGAAAAATTGACGGCGGAAAATAAAAAAATTTTGTCAGTGAGCAATGAAGAGTCTTTGAAAGTAAAAAATTCAAGACTTCGCAAAAAAAATTTAAAAATTGCAGGTTTAAAAAATAATAATCCCTTCGGCAAAAGTCGTTGGGATTTTTTGTTGCAGGAAATTAAAAAAAAATTTGGGAGGTGTCATTATGAAAAATTTTTCTTGCAGATTTTTTCGTCATTGTAATATAATTTTAATGTTCGCATGTAAAATAAAAAATTTGGGAGGTTGGGTAAAATGAAAAAATTTTTTTCTATGATGATTCTTGCTACTTTTGTTTTTGGAGTTTCTTTTGCAAATTTTGAAAATGTTTCCGAAAATAATTTTGAACAGAACTATCTTGCCAGCGATGCCGAAAAAGAAAAAATGCTTGACGATAAACTTCGCAAGCAGGCAGAAAAAAAACGTGCCGAACAACTTGAAAAAAAAGCTAAAGCAGGTTGAACAAGTTCAAGGAAAAAGGATTTAGAAGTTAGGGTTTTGTCAGATTTTTTTAATGAAATTTTTTAAAAATTTTTTATGTAATCCATAATTTCTATCTCCTGTTTCCTGTATCAAAAATTTTGACAGTTTTAAAACTAACTGATAACATAGCAAATATTTTTTTGAAAGGCAGGTAAATTTTTTTGGAAAAATATAATCCCCAAGAAATTGAAAAAAAATGGCAGGAAGTTTGGGACGCTCCCGAATATTACAAAACAGAAATTGACGAATCCAAGCCGAAATATTATGCGTTGGAAATGTTTCCTTATCCGAGCGGAAATTTGCACATGGGACACGTCAGAAATTATTCAATCGGTGATGTTGTTGCCCGTTATCGCAAAATGGCAGGATTTAATGTTCTTCACCCGATGGGCTTTGATGCTTTCGGCATGCCTGCGGAAAATGCGGCGATTGCTCATGGAGTTAAGCCCGGTGATTGGACTTTTGCAAATATCAAAAATATGATTGGTCAGCAAAAATCAATGGGCTTGGCTTACGATTGGGACAGAGAAGTTGAAACTTGCAGAAAAGATTATTATCGCTGGACTCAATGGCTGTTTGAACTTTTTTATAAACGCGGACTTGCTTACAAAAAAGAAGCGGCTGTCAACTGGTGCGACAAATGCGGAACAGTTTTGGCGAATGAGCAAGTTGTTGACGGAAAATGTTGGCGTTGTGATTCCGAAGTTCACAAAAAAAATTTGGCTCAATGGTTTTTCAAAATTACTGATTATGCTGACGAACTTTTAAAAGATTTGGAAAAACTTAAAGGTTGGCCCGATCGTGTAAAAATTATGCAAGAAAATTGGATTGGAAGAAGTGAAGGTTTGGAATTTTCTATGGAAGTTCCCGAACTCGACGAAAAAATTTCTGTTTACACAACAAGACCTGATACAGCTTTCGGAATAACTTTTCTTGCACTTGCACCGGAACATAAAATTGTTGAAAAAATTTTGGAAAAATCTTCAAACGGTGAAGAAATTAAAAAATTTTGCGAAAAAGTTAAAAATCAATCTGACATTGAAAGAACTTCTTCAGAATCAGAAAAAGAAGGGATTTTTACAGGATTTTATTGTGTGAATCCTTTCAACGGAAATAAAGTTCAAATTTGGATTACAAATTATGTTGTTTTTGAATACGGAACGGGAGCGGTTATGGCTGTTCCTACTCATGACCAACGCGATTTTATGTTTGCAACAAAATATAATCTCGAAAAAATTTTAGTTATCGACAATCCGAAACAACCTTTGAAACTTGAAGAAATGACTGAGGCTTACGTCGAAAAAGACGGCGTGTTAATAAATTCCGGAAAATTTACAGGAATGGAAATGCACAAGGCAATGAGTGCAATAATTGACTACGCTGAAGAAAATAATTTCGGAAAAAGAAAAGTTAATTATCGTCTGCGTGACTGGCTTATTTCTCGTCAAAGATATTGGGGAGCTCCGATTCCCATTATTTATTGTGATAAATGCGGAGAAGTTTTAGTTCCTGAAAAAGATTTGCCCGTTGAACTTCCTGACGACGTGGAATTTAAACAGGGTGCATTAAGTCCGCTGTCAACTTCCAAAAAATTTAATGAATGTACTTGCCCGAAATGTGGCGGACATGCTCACCGAGAAACTGACACGATGGACACTTTTATTTGTTCAAGTTGGTATTACATGAGATACACCGACCCGCACAATGAAAATTTGCCTTTCGATCGTGACAAAGTAAATTATTGGTCGCCGGTAGATCAATATATCGGCGGAATTGAGCATGCAATTTTGCATTTGCTTTACTCAAGATTTTTTACGAAAGTTTTGCGTGACGCTGAATTGCTCGATTATGACGAACCGTTTACAAATTTACTGACGCAGGGCATGGTTATTAAAGACGGTGCAAAAATGTCTAAGTCTTTGGGAAATGTTGTAAGCCCTGAAGAAATTATTTCAAAATACGGAGCCGACACTGCAAGATTATTTATTTTATTTGCGGCACCTGTTGAAAGAGATTTAGATTGGAGCGATCAAGGCGTTCAAGGTTCGTTCAGATTTTTAAATCGCGTGTGGAGAATTTTGGAAATTTTCGAGGACGCAATTAAAAACGGAAATGAAAATTATTCCGTAGAAATTTTGACTGACGAAGAAAAAAATTTCCGCAGAATTTTGCATAAAACTATTAAAAAAGTTACTGAAGATTTGCGGGACAGATTTGCTTTCAATACGGCGATAAGTTCTTTGATGGAACTCGTCAACGCCGCTCATAATTTCCAAGACAAAAAAATAAATTCCGATTTGGCTCGAGAATTTGCAAAAAGTTTGTTGATAATGCTCGCACCGTTTGTCCCGCACATTTCCGCAGAACTTTGGAGCAAATTTTTTGCGGGCGACGTTCACAAACAAAGCTGGATAAATTTTGACGAAAATGCGATTGTCGAGGACGAAATTGAAATTGTCGTTCAGATTAACGGAAAAGTTCGCGAACATTTGAAAATCGAAAATAATTTGTCGAAGGCGGAACTTGAAAAAATTATTCCGACTTTGCCAAAAATTCAAGAACTCACGGCAGGAAAAAATATTTTCAAAATTATAGCCGTGCCGAATAAACTTGTAAATATTGTCGTAAAATAATTAACCCGTTGTGCCGGCAGATAAATAAAGAAACTTCAAACCGAATGTGCTAAACTACAAAATAGAACCAAAAACGTAGGAAGTACAAACGATGTTGAAGTTTCTTTTTTAATAAGATGTTCAATATCAATTTTTCTAAAGTCAAATTTTTGGTGTTTTAATGTTTGTTAGCACAACGATTCAAATTTTTTCTTCGTCACTGATAATATTTAGAACTGCACTGAGGGCTCCAAGTTGCCACATCAAAATTGAACTTTGAATATTAAAAAGTAAATCGTCGCTCATTCCGTTCAAAGCCATCGACAAAAACGCCAAACCAATTCCAAACTTCATGCCCTCAACAATTTGAGAATCTTCGATATAAATTTTTTCATGAAGTTCTGCATAAATATCTCTTTCGGCAAATCTCTGCAAATCCATGTTGTTGTCGTCATCATTTTTTTTGTCGGAAGATTTATCTTTCTTTTTGTCGCGACGTTTGCCCCATTTCATTTCCTCATGGTGAACAAGTTCAACGTCATTAAAATCTTCGTCATTTTTTCCGGAGTCGCGAATTTCTTTTTCACTCGGCGTAAAAGAAAATTTATCCAGAATTTTATTGCAGAGTTCGGAAAGTCTTGTTATTGCCATAGACTTTGCATTTGCCAAATTCTGCAAAAATTTACTGTTGATAAAAATATCTGCTAATCGTGAATAAAATTTTGCTTTGAACTCGGAAAGATTTTTTGAAGTCTTATTTTTGCCGAACTCCAAAGACGCAAACATTGTTCCGAAAAAATACCAGAAATATGCAAGTGCCCCGACTATTCCGACTTCTGCCGCCGTCTGCAAATATAAATTGTGTGCGTGATAAATTGTAATGCTCGTATCAGCCAAATAATAATTGTATTGAGGATAGACAAATTTAAATGCTCCCCAGCCCGCACCTATAAACGGGTGATCCGCTATCATTGAAATTGTACTTACCCAAATTCCAATTCTTAAGCCCTCCGAAGAATCGTTTGTTGTCGTGAAAATTGATAAAATCCTGTGCGTGAAAGTAGGATCGCTGTAAATAATTATTCCCGTTAAAATCGCGAATACAATTAAAATTCTCCAGTCTTTTAAAATTCCGTAGACCGCAAAAATTATTGCAAGTGTTAAAAATGCTCCCCGCGAATAAGTCATTGCAAGACAGGCAGTCAACAAAGCTATTGCAACAAGAAAGATTATTCTTTTTGTGTGTCCCGTAACTTTCGAGAAAACTCCCAGTGCAAGACAAATCATAACGTCCAAATATCCTGCCAAAATATTCGGATTTTCTAAAGTTGAAAAAACTCTTTTGCGGAGTTCGGGAAATGCCTCACCGTCAACCCATTTCATATCGGAAATATCAACGCCGAAAATATATTGAAAAAATCCTCCCATCACGACGAAAAAAGCCGATGCCGCCAGAGCTTTTGTAAAATTTTTTACCTGTGATGAAGTTCTGATATTCTGCCCGACTAAAATATAACTCAGTGCGTAAATTCCGACAATTGCACAATAATTATAAATCAATTCAAAACTTCTCGCAGAAGAATTAAAAACCGAAACAGCCCCGCATATTATAAAAATTGCCGCAGGTATATCAAACGACAAAGAGCGGAGTTTAAATTTGTTGTCTATCTGCAGACGGAAAAACCATGCAACTATTCCGACCAAGACAGCAGCCGCCGCTATACTCGGAAAAAGTGCAAGAAAAAAAGTTTCTATTAAAATCGCCCGCATTGTCCAAATCTCAAGTTTTTTTATTCTCTGCCTTCTTACAAAGACGCTTATTCTGTTCAATTTATCACCTTTAAAAAATCCTCGCAAAACATACATTTATGCAAAATATTTTACGAATTTTAAGTTTTTTTATGTCAGTTAGTAACAACTAATTAGTAGAGGATTTTTCTGTTGGAAAAAGTTACGGGAATTAAATTTAATTCTTCGGCAAAATTCAGTGCAATTTTAAAATTCGCTCCGACTGTTTCGACTTTATGAGCGTCTGAACCGATTGTAATAAATTTTCCTCCGAGTTCTTTGTACTTTTTATAAATAGGAAGAAGTTCATAAAGCACAGATTTTTTTTCAAGTCGCCGAGTATTCAACTCCAAAACTTTTTCACGTTCAATTAAAATTTTTAAAACTTCGTCAATTTCCGTTTGGAAAATTTCATATTCGAGAGAATTATTTTCGTAAGGTGCATTTCTGCAGATATAATCAATATGACCGAGAATATCAAAATCAACTTCAGAAATATTTTCAATCATCGCCGCAAAATATTCTTTGTAGGCGGTGATTTTATTTTTGCCCGCGAAAAATTCAGGAAAATAAATATCGAAATTATCCACAACATGAATTGAGCCGATAACCATATCAAAATCAGCCTGTGCAAGAAAATTTTTATTTGCCTCAACAGCAGATTTTTGCAAGCCGATTTCAACGCCGAGTCGAACTTTTTCACCGCGAAATTTTTCATACTCTGAAAAATATTCTTTAGGATTAAAACTAAAGTCCAATTCGCCCGGAATATCAAAATCAAAATGTTCCGTGAAAATTATTCCGAGATTTAAACTTTCAGCCTTTTTTATTGCGTCCTCCGCAGTCATTTTGGAATCTGCGGAAAATTTTGTGTGCGAATGACAATCAAAAAACATTTTTATCACCAAATTTTTCTTTCAAGGATTTTTCTATAGACTTCCCGATTAAAATTTTTCCGCGTAAATCAGGGTGCAGTCCGTCAACAGTAAATTTTTCTTGAAGTTCTCCGTTTTCGTCCTCCAACTTCGACGAAACATCAATCCCGCCGTTTTCCAAAATCCATGAATTTATTTTTTTCCGCTGAGTTCGCCAGTCATTGTCAGTCAAGAAAATTTTTCTCCCGCTTATAATTTTTTCATTCATCGGGGTTATTGTACAAAAAATCGGCTCAATATTATTCGTCAAACATTTTTCCCGCAGAATTTCAAGATTTTTTATAACTTCATCAAAATTTTTTCCTTCGCGAATATCATTTACTCCGCCCATAATAATTAAAATTTTCGGCTGAAAAGGCAAAATATCCGCGTCAAATCTTTCAATCATCATTTGAGTTGTGTCGCCGCTTCTGGCAAGATTTTTTACAGGAATTTCGCAATAAGTTTCCCACTGACAAGAAAGTTGACCTGCAGGAATAAAATTTGAACCGCCATGAGAAATGCTGTCACCGAGTACGGCAAAATTCACAGGCATTTCGACGGTAAAAAATTTTTTCTCCGACCAGTCGCTTAGAGGTTTATTTTTTTTGTCTATGACACGAACTTTCCAAAAATATTTTCCCTCTTCATTAAAGGGCTGTGAATCTGTAACACGACTCAAAGAAAATTGGTTTTTCAATTCGCGGACAATTTTTTCTTTCGTGCCGTCAATTTTCACGACTTGTACTTGATAAAATTCCGTGTTCGGCAACGGCTCCCATGAATAAGTCGGATAAAGTTGCGGAAAGTCCATTTTTGAAAATTCTGTTGAAGGATTCGGAGCATCAAATTTAAATTTTTCTTTCGCCGAAATTTTATCTGACGTGCAAAAAAATAATACTGAAAAAATTAAACTCCACACAAAACTTTTTTTTAACATAAAATTTTCTCTCCTAAATATATCTTTAAAATCTAAATTGAATCAAGCACATCTCGAAAATAAAATTTCGGAGAATATAACACAGCCTTAAAATTTTTTCAACAAATGTTTACGATGTTGACACGGGCGTTTCATAAAATTTTTTTCTCCTCGAATCTGAAAAATTTGTGAGGAAAATAACTTAGACCATGACATTTTTTAAAATTTGTTTGTCAGATTTTGCAACTTTGGAATGTTATTACTCCGACGATTAAAATTACCAAAAACTGTGAGAAATTTTTAGCAGACGTGAAATGCGAATAGAATCTCACGAAAAAAATTTAGTATTTATTGTCGTCGGAGTAATATCTATCAAAAAATGCGAAATATTTTCTTAAAAACTGAAACATTTAAAGTCAATTTTTCAAAAGTCAATCACTTTGACCAATTTGTGAAACGCCCGTGACGATGTTGACACGGGCGTTTCATAAATTTTTAAGCGGAAATGACATCAAGGAGCAGTTTGTCATTGAGAAGACAGGATA
>JAFZMV010000068.1 GCA_017553205.1 Selenomonadaceae bacterium
CGCCATTGCTTTACACAAAAAATATTTGATTAAGATTAAAAGCAAACGCAGTATCAGGCAAAATCTTTTATCCTGTCTTCTCAATGACAAACTGCTCCTTGATGTCATTTCCGCTTAAAAATTTATGAAACGCCCGTGAAATAATTCTAGTTTTACAGTCAAAATTTTTTCGTAAAAATCTTCTGCAAAACTTTTTCCGTCCAACAAATTTTTTAAATCAAATTTTACTGCTGGATTTTTTGAAAATTCCACAGCTTTTTTTATGTAGTCGCTTTTGTTTTTCACGATAAAATTTTCCAGTTCGCAAATTTTTAAAATGTCCGCACCGATTCGACTGTGAAATTTTTCTCCGCATAAATTTATAACAGGAACTTCAAAATAAACCGCCAAAGCCGTCATCATTCCGCCTGTATAAGGAAAAGTATCCAAAATTAAATCAATTTCAGAATAATCTCCAAAAAAATTATCTTCGCCGGTACGAACTTCAAAATTTTTTATTCCGGCAGACAAAATTTTTTCTTCCAAAACTTTTTTGCGACTTTCAAGCGGAGTAGTGTCACGAAAAATAATTTTTGAGTTCGGCACTTCGTCCAGAATTTTTTTTACGCAATACAAATATTCATCAGAAATTTTCATGAAATTATTCAGACTTCCGAAAGTAAAATTTTTATGCGGAAATTTTCGCAGATTTTTTTTAGCTTGAATCATTTTTTCATTCGGTGTAAAAGCAAAAGCGTTTTTCAGCGTTAAAATTTTTTCGGTGAAATAATTTTCGTTGCCGTCAATCAAAAAATCATCAGCCAAAAAATAATCAACAAAATTTGTCCCCGTCGTGTCAAAATAAGAAATTCCTGAAATTTGAATTTTTGCGGGCTTGTAAGATAAAATTTGCAGAGTTTCCCCGCCGTCAGTATGTCCGCCCAAATCAAATAAAAAATCCGCACCCTCCGAAAAAATTTTCTGTGCGGTTTCTTCAAAACTTATTTCACTAACATCGAAAAATTTATCAACACTCCGCCGAATTTTTTTAGTAAATTCATCTTCACGGCTAGACAAACTCCACACACTGACAAAAAATTTTTCGCGGTCGTAATTCGTCAAAAGACTTTCAAAAAATCTCGCGGCGGAAGAGTCCAAAAAATGCGGCGAAATAAAAGCAATATGAATTTTTGAATCAGGAGTTTTGAATTTTTTTGAAAAAATTTTTTGGTCGCGGTAAAGTGAATTATAAATTTTCGCGTTCTCAAACAAAATTTTTTTATCGACGTTCAAATAATGCAGGGCAAACAAATAATTTGAAAAGTGCATTCTTTGACTCCGCAAAATTTTATCGGTTTGGGCGGCATTTAAATAAGCCTGTGTTGCTCCCTCCGCATTTGCCAAGTCATGAAAGCATGCTCCGATAAGTTCATGAATTTTCCATTCATCAGAAAAATTTTCTTCGTACAAAATTTTTTTCAATCTTTCCAGAGCGGCGGAAGGATTATTTTTTTCAAGAAATTTTTCCACTTCGGGCAAAGTGTAACGTTCAATCATTTTTCCCGCTCTTACTCTGTAATTTCAATTTGATTTCCTTCAAGATCAATAATACAACTTTCATAATATCCGTCGCCTGTCGTACGCGGTTCGCTGATAACTTCAAAACCGTCAGACTTTAAACGGGCGGTGAGTTCGTCAACTTTTTCTTTGCTGCCTACACTGAAAGAAACATGAGCAAAACCTGTACGCGTCAAATTTTTTTCTGCGTCAATCATGTCTGCTTTATTCATAATTTCAAGTCTTGCTTCGCCGTCAAAAGTTAAAAAGTACGAGCGAAATTTTTTTGTCGGATTGTGATAGCCGTCATTTGATTTCGCGTTAAAATACTTGGTGAAAAAATCTTTTGCTTTTTCCAAGTCATTAACATACATTGCAACATGTTCAATTTTCATTTTGCAAATCTCCTATAAACTCTGTTCGGTACGTCCGATAATATCATCTTGGGTAGCTTTTGAAAGTGCGTTGAAAAATGCACTGTAACCGGCAACGCGAACAATTAAATCCTTGTGGTTTTCGGGGTGAAGTTGAGCGTCAATCAAAGTTTCCCGCGAAACAATATTATATTGGACGTGATAGCCGTGCAGACGATTGAAAAAAGTTCTGATAAGCATGATAAGTTTCTGCTTATTTTCTTCCTTCGACAAAATTTGCGGAGTCATTTTTTGATTAAGCAAAACGCCGCCCGTAATTTTTTCTGTGCGAAGTTTGGAAACAGATTTAAAAACAGCAGTCGGCCCGTTTTTATCAGCGTCATGAGCAGGTGAACAACCTTCCGCCAAAGGTTCATGGGCTTTTCTGCCGTTAGGAGTTGCCATAGTTCCCATGCCTTGTCCGACGTTTGCAGAAATTGAAGAAGTTCCCGCATAACGAATTCCGCCGACAGGTCCTCTTTCAAATCTCGTATTGGGATATTTTTTTATTTCGTCAATGTAGGAGTCATAAGCCTCAACAATTAAGTTATCAACAAAATCGTCGTCGTTTCCGTATTTTGGAGCGTCATTTATCAACATATCTTGAATTTTTTTATTTTCGGGCGACTCAAAATTATCAAGAATTGCGTCCCAAAGTTGAGCGGGAGAAATTTTTTTCTCGTCAAAAACTAATTTTTTTATTGCGGCAAGTGAATCAGCCATATCAGCAATTCCGACCTGCAAGCCCGAAATAAAATCGTAAACCGCTCCGCCTTCCTTGATAGTTTTTCCGCGTGCGATACAATCATCTGTCAAAGCTGAACAAAGAATATCGGGGACATCTCTTTCTGACGCTTTGTCAATCGCATTTTCAACAATCACGCTATATTTTGTCATTTCGCGGACAGTTTTATCCCAAATTTCCATGAGCTGTTCATAACTTGTAAAATCTTTGAAATATCCGTAACCTTGAGTAAATTTTTTTCCGCTCGTCATGTCAACTCCGTTATTCATTGCACAGAGCAAAACACGCGGGAAATTTATGTAACTCATACCCGTACAACGATAACCCCATTTTCCGGGAACTGCAGTTTCAACACAACCAATCGCACTGTAATTATATGCGTCTTCTTCTTTAACTCCCCAATTTATGAAAGACGGAATAATTATTTCGTCATTATTCAGAGCGGGCATGCCAAATCCCAATTTCATGACTTCGATACATTCTTCCATAAATTTTTTGTCAATGTTTGCATGATAACGTACTGTAAAATTCGGCTGAGTGAGTCGAGTTTGTGCAATCGACTGAAGAACAACAAAAGAAAGTTCATTTACCGCATCTTTTTTATCAGTAGTTTGTCCGCCGACAGTTACATTTTGATACATAGGAGAACCCGCACTGCTTAAGGTGTGCGACTGCGAACGAATTTTTTGCACGGTCAAAGTTTTTATCCAAAGGCAAGTTAAAAGTTCCAACGCCTCAGCTTTTGAGATTTTTCCCGCGTCAATATCTTTTTTGTAGAAAGGATACATATACTGGTCAAATCTTCCGTAGCTTAAAGAATGTCCGTTTGATTCAATCTGCAAAATTACATGAATAAACCAAACTGCTTGAACAGCTTCGCGGAAATTTTCGGCGGGGTGATAAGGAACTTTTGCACAAATTTTTGAAATTTCTTCAAGTTCGGCTTTTCTTTTTGAATCAGTTTCTTTTTCGGCAAGTTCGGCGGCAAGTTCAGAATATCTTTCAGCAAAATTTTTCACCGCGTCAATCACAATCAAAACCGACTTATAAAAAATATTTTTGTCGATATTTTCGGGTTGAGTTAAATCCAAATTTTTTTTGTATTCGATAACTTTTTTTTCGTAACCGATTAATCCCTCGTTAATAACTTTTTCATAATTTACGGCAATATGAGCGTCGCCCGCGTTTAATTTTCCTTCCATTCCGAGAGATGGCAGAACGTCCAAAACTTCTTCCGGCAAAAGTGCCATGCCTCTGTCGTGCAGACAATTATTTTGCCAGAATGGAGCAATTTCACGCAGATTTTTTTTCGTTTCTTCGGTGATATAAAAAACATCTCCGTCGCGTTTTTCAAATTTGTCCAACTCGTCAATAACAAATTTCATGGTGTATTCGGGAAAAATCGGAGCATTACAATTTTTCGTCGCTTGATTTCCTGCAAGCAAAGAATTTTTTTCGATATAAATCGTCATGTTTTCCAAAATATTTTTCAAGCCCAATGCACGTTTCATAACTGGAGGCTGATTCAAATTTTTCTTGTAGGATTCTGTGACTAAAATTGCACGCTCTGCATCAATGTGCGGTTTTTCGTCCAAAACTTCTTCGCGGAAAATTTTCATGCGATCAGTCAATTCTCCAAAATGTTCTTTATTTTCCATGTCCTCAACCCCTTAAAAATTTTTTTCTGAAAGATAACACTGCAAAGCACCTATCAAATTTGCATCGCAGTTAAATTCACTCTCAACAATTTGAGCCTGAGGAATTTTAAAAGGACATGCCTTATAAAGTTCCTGCAGATTTTTTTCCAAATAATCCTTGAAAATTTTATAAGTTGAAAATTCTCCGCCGACAGAAAATTTTTCAACGTCCAGCAAAGTTTGAATGTTAAAAATTTGCACGGAAATCTTCTGCGTGTACCATTGCAGACATTCAACCGCCGCAGTTTCATTTTTCTGCACGGCATCAAAAATTGTCATCAAGTCAACCGTTTCAATATCGGTATTTTTTATTTTCGCATAGCGTTCCAAAAATTTGGGAATACCGAAACTCCTGCCAAAAAAATTTTCGTCCGAAAGTTTATTTTCACTGTTCAAAATTGTATACGAAATTTCGCCCGCAGAAAAATTTTTTCCCTTGTGAATTTTTCCGTTGACAATATAGCAGCCGCCAATCATCGTGCTGAAACTCAAAAAAAATCCGTCGGAAACATTTTTTAAACTCCCGAGAGCCGCCTCAGCCATTGCCGCACATTTTGCGTTGTTTTCTATATGAATTTTTGTTTTACAGCGTTTATAAAGTTCGTCGCGAAAATAAAAATCATCGTTGTAACGAAGTGCACCGCCCATTGCACAGTAACCTTTTTCGGAATCAATAATTCCGGGCATTGAAACCGCTATTCCTTCCACATTTTCGACAGCCTCAAAAAGTCTGCCGACAGCCTCAATCAAATTTTCTCTGCTGTCCTGCGGAGTGAAAATTTTTCCGCGACGACTAATTTTTAAATTTTCGTCCATGCAGGCGTAACGAATATACGTTCCGTCAATGTCAACAACCAAAACTTTCATATAAATTCCCTCGTCCAAAATTTTTTGAAATTTTTCTTCGCAAAAAAATATTTTCCTGCACAAAAAATTTTATGCAGAAAAATTTGTGGTTATACATATTGCGCCAGCTGTAATGAAAAGTACAATATTTGTTAAAAGTTCGTTAAGATTTAAAAACAGTCACTCTGAGCCTGAAAAAGAGAGTCTGCCCAAGCTTTTGCAACTTCGATCGAGCCGTACAAACTCTCGCCGCCAATATTCACCCACTCGATATAGTCAGAAATAATTTTCCAAGACTCATAGTAGCAGTAGAACAATTCCGCCGGTGACATTTCGTTTCCCTCCCTTGAAAAATTTTCAGTCCGTTTTTCTTAAAGGTATTATCGTATGAAACATTAAAAAAACTTTAGAAAAAAAAAATTTTTTTATGATTTTTCACTCAAATTTCTGTCCGCCAAATTAAATCTCAATTCTTTAAAAGCCCTGTCAATAAGTGCGTCAGTCAAATCTTTTTCATTGACCTGCTTTAAAAGCATGACCAAAAATTTCGCGTTATCGGAATTTTTATCGCCGAAAGAAACACGGGCGGCAGTTTCGCGAATTAAAGACGATCTTTCCGATTCGATGACCGATAAAGTACATTCTTTTTTCATGTGGGGCATTTCTTGAAAAATTTTATCCTGTGCCTTGTGAAAAGTTGTTGACGGCTCGTCATAAAAAATTTTTCGGATTCTTTGCCGCATTTTGTCCCGCTCGTTAATTTCGCAGAAACTGCAAATAATTTTTTCGGGTTCGCAAAGTTCCCCGCAGATTTTACATTTGTGCCAACCGTTTTGAAGTTTCAATTTTTCTGTTTTTTTCCGCGACAAAAAAATTTCTGTGAGATTTTTTCTTTGTTCTTCGTTCTCAATTCCTGCAGATTTTTTTTCACATTCAGAAATTTCTTCATCAGTCAAAATAATTTTCTCCAAGTTTTCTTTAGAAAAAATATTCTTTTCAGGTTCTTGTGCGGGAATTTTCGGCGGGACTTTCGGCGGACTTTCAAAAAATTTTCCGAAGTCGATTCCGCTAATAATTTTTTCACCGCGTCCGACAATTTTATTTACATTCTCAACAATATTTTTAGACAAAAATTTTGCACTGTCTTTTACTGCGGGACTTTCTGCGGAGATAAATAAAATTTTCTCATGAATTTTTATCGGTGCGGTTCTGTCTGAAATATTTCCCGCAATTTCTTTCCAGTTCTGAGCAACAGAAAGGCACAAGATTTTTTCACCGAAACCGGTTTTATCTTGTGCCGCGGTTTTAATTAAAATTTTGTCTATATTTTCAAGTTTATTCATGAATCAGTTTGAAGTGCGGACAGGTGTCACAATGTAAATAAAATTGTCGTTGTCAGTTTCGCGAACGTCAACAGGTGCAAGAGGTTTTGTCATGGCAAATCTGCAGGTTTCGCTGTCGAGAACTTTTAAAATTTCGGAAATATACTGGACGTTGAAAGAAATATCCAATTCGCCGCCGTCAATTTGAGCGTCAACATGTTCAACGACTTTTCCGACTTCGGGAGAAGTTGAAGAAATATCAATTCCGTTATTCGAGAAAATAAATCTGATTGTATTATGTTCGGTTTCTTTTGAAATTATTGAAACGCGTTCAACAGCCGCCGCAAATTCAGCAACTTTAATTGTTGCAAAAATTTCAGATGACGGCGGAATAACTCTGTCATAAGGCGGAAACTGTCCTTCAATCAAACGGGAAGTCATGAAAACATTATCGAAAGTGAATGCAATATTTTTTGCCGAACAGTCAACAGTCACAAAACTGTCGGGGGCAGAAGAATCTGCAGTTCTTGCAAGGTCTTTAAGCGTTACGGCAGGAATTATAAATTTCATTTCGCCGAGATTTTCGGGGACGGTTTCTTTCATAACTGCAAGTCTGTGAGCATTTGTCGCCGCCATTGTTACGGAATTTCCGTTAATCTCCAAACAACAGCCCGTAAAAATCGGACGGGCATCGTCGTTGGACGCACATGAAAAAGAAGTTTTGCGAATCAGATTTTTAAATGTGGAAGTTTTAATTTTGAAAGAGTTGAGAACATCTTGGGATTTAACTTTCGGAAAATCATCTGCATTCATCGCAAGAAGAGTGAACGCCGCCGACTCCGATTGAATACTGACTACACTTTCGCCGGATTGATAGGAAATTGTAACTGTATCGCCTGAAAGTTTTTTTACAATTTCCTGAAAGAATTTTCCTACGACGACAATTTCGCCGGGTTCTTCGGTGTTTACAGGAATTTTCGCAACAATTCCGAGTGAAAAATTATTTGCCTGCAGTTCCAAAGTACTTCCGTCAGCTTTCAAATAAATTCCCGACTGAATAGGCATTTGCGGTTTAACGGCAACTGCATGCGTCGCCGCGTTTAAAGCTTCAACTAATTCTTTTTTTGAGCAAGTAAATTTCATATTTTTTATCCTCCAATTGGCACTCCCAACGCATAAATACGGAAGGATTCTTGATTATCACAGCAGAGATTTTATACTACTATCCAAATTTTGTTTTGTCAAATTTTACGGCTTATATCCCCACAATTAAAGCAGAAAGAGTATTAAGCCGATTTTATACAAAATTACACCAAGATTCTCCCGCCATAAAATCACCGTCGTTATAAATCGCAGCTCTTGCACGACAGCCTCCGCATTTGTTTTTGTACTTACAGCTCCCGCAGTTTCCGCTGTAATTCAAAGTGCGGAGTTTTTTTAATATGGGATTATTTTTCCAAATTTCGTCGAATGGAGTTTCGCGAACGTCGCCGAGTTCCATATTTAAATAAGCACAGGGCTGAACTTTTCCGCGTGGACTTATTATGCAGTAAGACAAACCTGCAAGGCACCCGCGTTTAAATCTTGAATTCATTCCGAGTTGATCGGCAATTCTCAAAAACTGCGGTGCACATGTCGGTTTTAATTCTATGTCAACTTCCTGTTGTTTTTTCATGATTCGTGTTAAAACTTTTTCATATTCTTCGGCTCTTAATGATTCTTCTTCAATCGTCGCGGCTCTTCCCGTAGGTACCAAAAAGAAAAAATGATGTGCCTTTGCTCCGATTTCAACCGCAAAATCTGTTATCGCCTCCAACTCATTTTGATTCCAATCCATAACAGTTGTATGAATTTGAAACGGCAGACCGACTGCACGACAATTTTTCATGCCTTCGACTGCTCCTGACCATGCATTTTTGAACGATCGAAATTTATCATGTTTTTCCGCATCCATAGAATCTAAAGAAATTCCCATTCCCTTTGCTCCCGCTGATTTTAAATCTTCAGCCATTTTTTTTGTTATCAAAGTTCCATTCGTGCCGAAAACGGGAATGAGTTTTAAATTTGCCGCATGCTTGACGAGTTCCAGAATATCAGGACGCATTAAAGGTTCTCCGCCCGAAAAAATCATAATTTTAAAACCTGCACGGGCAATTTGGTTCAAAAGTTCTTTTGCCTCTTCTGTAGAAAGTTCTTCGTCAGATTTACAGCCCGCATCTCTGTAGCAATGTGAACAATACATGTTGCAGGCGTTTGTTGTATTCCATGAAACTATCAAATTAAAATTCCCTCCAATTATCAATTCAATTTGAAAAAATTTTTGCTTGTCGGTAGTCTGTCGGAGAAATTTTAAAAATCTCCCGAAAACTTTTTGAAAAATAACTCATGTCAGTAAATCCGCAGTCAAAGGCAATGTCAGAAATATTTTTTTTCGACGAGCGAATTTTTTCGGCGGCAAGTAAAACTCTGTAATCTTTCAAAAATTTTCGCGGAGTATTTCCCGTCACTCTTTTGAAACATAAAATACATTCTGCCTTGCTTATCGGAATTGTTGCGGCAATTTGTTCAAGCGTCAAATTTTCCGCAAAATTTTTTTCTATAAAATTCATCATAATTTTTACTCGCTCATTATCTCGAATTTCTTTTGAAGTCGGCGAATAAATTTTTCCTGTACCGCCTTCAATAAGTTTCAAAATAATTTTCGACAAAAAATTTCTTACGTCAAATTCATAGCCGAAATTTTCCGTCGCCTGACTTTCCCAAGCACTGCGAATAAAAGAAACTATTTCAGAATCTTTTTTCCCGTCAAAAAAAATGAACGGCAAATTTTTATTTTCGATGATTGGATTTAAAAATTTTGTGCGGTAAATGCTGTTTAAATTTCCGATTAAATCCGAATGAAAGACGATTGATTTTAAAATTCCTTCCTGCGATTCAACTTGCTCGACGTCGTGAAGAATTTCAGAATTTATAAAACAGCCGTCGCCTTCCGACAAAATTTTTTCTGTTTGACCTGCTCCGACTTTTATAATTCCGCGTTCAACAAAAATTAATTCCAGTTCTTTATGCCAATGCCAAATGACTTTCGTCTTGCTCATATCGCAGTAATAACAACCGACGGGATAAAAAAAATCTCCATGATTTTGCAATTCGTAGCCGTCAGAATTTATCATAATATCCAAAACGGAATGATACATAATTATCACCAACAATTTTTGTTTTTTAGTCATACCGAATAAAATTTTTTAGTGCTATTATTCTGCCATAAGGTAAAGACAAACGCAATTAAAAATTTTAGGAGGAGTTCAAAATGAAAATTGAACATGTTGCAATTTATGTGAATGACATGGAGGCGGAAAAAAATTTTTTCGTGAAGTATTTCGACGCAAAGACAAGCGAAAAGTACAGCAATTTCCGCAATGACTTCAGCAGCTATTTTCTTACTTTCGATGACGGTTCCCGCCTTGAAATCATGAATCGCACTAGCATGACCGATCCCGCAAAAACTCCTTATCGCACAGGTTTTCATCATATCGCAATGGAAGTCGGCGACAGAAAAGACGTTGACGACATTGTAAAAAAACTCGACGCAGACGGTTACAAAATTCTTAACGGTGCACGCACTACCGGCGACGGATATTATGCGGCGGTTGTAGACGACAACGAAGGAAACGAAATCGAAATTATTGCGAAACCGTAAAAAAGAATTTTCGGCAAAAAAAATTATCTCCCATGAAAAATTTTTCACGGGAGATTTTTTTATAAAATCAGAATTTATTTATCGCCGTAAGCTACAAAATTATTTTCTGTAGTGAGATTTTCAAAACTTGTCGAAGAAATTTTTTCGAGAGAAGTCGAAGACAAATTATTCTTAGGGCGTGTTAGTAAAGTGCCGAAAATAAAAACATAAGCAATTTTTTTCTGATAAAATGTGTTTGTTAAAAATTCATCGGAAAGGAAATTGCTTATGTCGAACACATTTTATCAAGGACGTTATTCGGTTTCAAATATTCAGTGGAAAATA
>JAFZMV010000069.1 GCA_017553205.1 Selenomonadaceae bacterium
AAAAGTTCTCCGATTTCTTTTACTGCATATCCTTTTTCTTTAAACTCAATTATTCTGCTTTTGACGTACTCTCGAATTTCAAGGTTCGTCTTTTTTTAAATGCATTCTTTCCATATTTTTCGCATTTTTTGTCGACGGAGTAATATATTCCCTTCCTGTCCAATTAGGATTTATTTTTTTAGCGAGGTAATCTGAATCTTGACAATATTTTTCAAGATAAATTTCAATCTGCTCAAAAATTTTTTTATCAATCAAAATTTTCATTCTCCAAAATTTTTTTAGAATTATAACGCAAAAATTTCTCCGAAAAAATCTTCTCAAAACTCCCAAAAATCCTGAATCAGTCATTTGAGAGCCGAGAAAAATTTAAAATGGCGTAATTACGCGAAATATTACTTTTTTATCAGGTGAATTATTGTACTGCAAAAAATCAGCTGAAATATTTTTTGTACTGCAAAAATTATTTCCGACAACGGACAACGAGAAAATTTTTTCGTCTTGTGAAAGTTAATCCGTTATCTGTTGAAAAAACTCTTCTTTTGAGATAAACTTTGCCTAAGTTGACTTGAAATAATTTTTGGAGGGATTTTCATGAAAAAATTTTTTAATCTTCAGCTTTTTGCAACAAAGGTTTATCTCGACAATATTAAAGATTATGAAGGATATTACGCCAACGAAAAAGCAAATCGAATCATCTATGCAACTTCCGGCAATGATTATGTCACAACGGATCATTATTACGGTTCAGTTCGTTATACTCACAATAATGTAACTGTTTATGGCGGAAAAGGTAGCGATACTTTAGGAGGATCAGGAAAAAATTTAAAATTGTTCGGCGAAGCGGGTGAAGATTCACTTTACTCCGACTTGGCAACTAATATCACAATGATGGGAGGAGCAGATAAGGATATTTTGCACGCCTCAAGAAATCAAAAAATTTATATGACAGGCGACGCTGGCAATGATGATATGAGTGCCGTTTCAAATCAAAATATAACTTTGTCTGGCGGTGCGGGCAACGATTTTATTAACGTTTCGGGTTCGCAAAATGTTTCCATTGTCGGCGGTGCAGGTAAAGACGAAATTTATTTTGGAGCAGGCGGAGATTACAAAAGCAAAAATATCATCGTTTCGGCAGGAGACGGCAATGACAGCATTAACGGAGGCGGCGTAACTGATAATGCAACAATTACTGCTGGAAAGGGTAACGACTCAATTTATATTGCCGAATTTTATTCCAAAAATAATCTCATCAAATATGCGTCAGGTGACGGAAACGATATAATTTTCGGTTTTGATTCAAATGATACTTTGCAAATCACTTCAGGAAAATTTTCAACTTTAAAAAGTGGCACTGATTTTATAGTCAAAGTCGGAAAACAGAAAATTATTTTGAAAGATGCAGTCAATAGTAAGTATGATAAAATTCATATAAAAAATTCTTTGGGAAAAGTTGCTGTCTACAATAATTGGACGACGAAAAAAGGAACTTCCGACAGAGATATTTTCGATAACACCGCAAACAAAGTAAAAATTGCTTTGGCGAACGGTGACGATAATTTGGGAAATTCCGGAGATCAAGTTTCAATTTCAGGCGGAAACGGCGATGACATTATCATAAATTACGGAAATAAAACTACACTCGTCGGCGGAGCAGGTGCGGACAATATTTCTAATTACGGCGATAACGTAAAAATTTCAGGCGGAAAAGGTAATGATGTTATTTCAACTCATGACGGCGATAAAGTTTCTGTTTCAGGCGGTGAGGGTAATGATTATATTTCTGCATCTTATGAAACTCTCACGAAAGAAACAACGACAATCACGGGCGGCACAGGTAACGATACAATAAATTTGTTCGGCAGCAGTTACACAAAATACACCGTCCAATATAATGCAGGCGACGGCAACGACACTATAGAAGGCTTTAATGAAAATTGCACACTTATTATTGACGGCGTAGTCAGAACCGATTTTTACACAGAAAAAAACAGATACGGAGATTTCACTTTGAAAGTCGGCAAAGGCTCGATTTTCTTTAAAGGCGGGGTCGCAAAACTAGCCGAAAGTTCTTCCTCAAATGCTTCTGAACTTTGGTTCGCTGAAGAAAATAATTTTGTGACTTCTGATAATCTTTCTGAAATCACGGAAAATAATTTAGTGCCGACTGCACTTGAAAAAATTTCTTCAACAAATTTTGAAAATCTCACAACAGAAAATAATTTTGTAACTTTTTCAGAAAAATGAGGTGAAATTTTTTTAGATGGAAAGATGGAACAGAGCAGATAATACACTTTTATTTGCGGCGTTGTGTTTTGTAATTGCGGCGGGAGTAAAAATTTTAAATCCCGAGTCAATTTTTGCGGAAGGATTTTTATTTGTATCGGAGGCGGCAATGGTTGGCGGAATTGCGGACTGGTTTGCAGTGACTGCACTTTTCAAAAAACCGCTTGGCTTTCCGTTTCATACTGCAATACTTCCAAACAGACGAAACGAATTTGTAAATGCGTCCGTTGAAATGGTTCAGAAAGAATTTTTTTCACGGCGGACAATTTTCAAAAAAATCAACGAATTAAATTTAATTCCGAAACTTTTGGAGTATTTGGAAAAGAATGACACAAAAAAATTTTTAATCGGAGAAATTTTAATCGTCATAAAAAAATATGTTTCGTCAGTTAAAAAAGATGTTATCGCAAGAATCGCGGCGAAAAAAATTCGACGAGAATTTTCCGACATACCCACAAAAAATTTAATCGACGAAATTGGAAACTGGATAAAAACCAACGACAAAGACCGCGAAATTTTTACGGCAATTATAAAAAAAATCCGCACCGAAGCCGAAAAACCAGAAACGCGGACAAAATTACAAAATATTTTGGAAGAATTCGCACAAGAAAAAACAAAGTCGGCAGGATTATTTTCGCTGATGATGGCGGGACTTGCTCAAATGCTCGACTTCGTGAATTTTGAAGAGGCGGCGGAAATTATGCACACGCAACTTTTAAAATTCCTTGACGAACTCGCGGAAGATTCACCGCTGCAAAGACAAACTATAAATGAGTGCCGTTTAAAAATTTCCGAAATGACTGAAACAAAAGATTTTCAAAATTTAGCGGAACGTTTGCAAATTGATTTTGCCGCAGCTCTTCCACTCGAAAAATTTATCGAAAATGTTTTGATGAATTTAGAGAAACAAATTTTGTCTGCAGATTTTGAAAAAAGTTCTGATACAAAAAATCTCGGCGGAGTTTTGGTAAAAATTTTGTCTGATGAATATGACAACATTTGCAAAAATTTAAAAAATGACGGAGAAATAAAAAGAGCCGTCGAAAAATTCATTTACGAATTGACGGCAAGAACTGCACTTTATGCTCAACCTATGGTCGGTTCAATCGCGAAAAATGCACTTGAGCAGATGACCGAAGAACAACTTAACAGCATGGTTTACGACAAAGCCGAAAAAGATTTTATCTGGATTCGCATGAACGGTTCCATTGTCGGCTCGATTGTCGGAATAATTATTTTTTGTTTTATAAAATTTATTGGCGGCTGAATCACTTTAAAAATTTTTCGCAGAGTGTTTCAAGCATCACCAAATATCTTGACGCACGTCGAAATTTTCCGAAACTCAAAGAAGTTTTAAAATTTTCCCTTACCGCGTCAATCAAATCCAATCTGTTTACAATATCTGTATCGTCCGGATTTTCGGAATTATTTCCGCTTAAAAATCTGGATCTTATTTTTTCACGCGTTAAATATTTTTCTTCAAGTTCGCCGAAAATTTTTTCAAGTGCGGCTTTCTGATTTTTTCTTAAACGATCGACTTTTGTGAGTCGTCTTTTTTTTTCAGTTACCATTTATTTTTTCCGTAATTCTTTCAAGAATTCTGACATCTTGTTCAGTTAAATTTGAATACTGGTCAAGTGTCGCCTTCGTCAAACCGTTATAAGCCTCAATTTTTTTCGTAAGGTCTGACATTTCTTTTTTCATTTCGTTAAAAGTTTGTGTGAGAATTTCGGCAGAAGAAATAATTTTTGCTCCGACTTCCCCGAAATTTTCAAAACCTGAATTTTGTTCAGAATTCTGTTTAGAAATTTCTTCAGAAATTTTAACAAGTGCGGAAATTTCTTTTTTTGAATCCGACAAATTTTTTTGAACGTCATCAAGCAAATTTATTTTTTCGGCAACTTTTTCAATATCTTTCGCAAATGCGGGAGTTTTCAAAATCTGCCCGAAAACCTGCATAAGTTTTATACCTGTCTGCAGAGCGGCTTTATTTGTTTCTTCGAGTGTACAGATTTTCTCAACGTTTTCGGAAAGTGTAGAAAGAGTTTCCGACAAAATTTTAAAATTTTTTTCAAGTTTTCCGTTGAATTCCTTGAAAGATTTTTCTGTGGCTCCCGTGTTGTCCTCAATGCTTTTCAAAACCGAGCCTATTGCCGAATTTGTTTCTGCTACGGTCTGAAGATTATCAAGAGCGGCGAGCCTTGTCCGCATGCCCTGTAAATTTTCCTGCAGTGCGTCGGAAATTTCCGAAATTGAATTTAATGCCAAAGTATTTGACGAAGAATTTTCCCCGACTTTATTTCTCAACTGTTGAAACTGAATTTCTATTCGCTGATGATCTTCTTCCGCCGCCTCTGCCGCATGTATTAACGCACTTCGCACGCACAAAGCCGCACAAGCCGCACTGAATGCACCGAGTCCCCAGCCGATTATTCCTTCGACAGATAAAATTATTCCTATAGCCGCGAGCGAAAAAAATAATGCACCCGCGAATCCGTTTGCACTTCCGTTCAAAAAAATCAATCCTTACATACAAGTTCAAGCAATGAATTTAAATTTGTATAATCCGAGATAACGTTTGTTGCTCCGCGTTCAAGCAAAGTTTTTTCGTCAAGAGTTGAAGTTATTCCTATGACTTTATAAGCACCTGAATTTTTTGCCGCCTTTATTCCCGACCGCGAATCCTCAAAAATTATGCAGTCCGAAATTTCCACGCCGATGACTTCAGCCGCCTTCAAAAAAATATCCGGTGCAGGTTTTCCGGGAAGTGTTCCGTCATCATAAACAACATATTCAAAATTAAACCACTCGTCCAATTTGAAATGCTCAAAGAAAAATTTTACATTCTTTAAACCTGCCGCCGTAGCTATCGTCATCGGAACATGATTTTTTTTCAGTGCGTCGAGAAATTCTTTTAAGCCGTCCGCAAATTTAAAATCTTCACTTTCCAAACAAATTTGACGGTACATTGATTCTTTTTCTTCGGCAAGTTCGGCAACTTCCGCCTTCCCGATTTTCTGCGGAATATATTTTTCAATAATGACATCAATATTTACGCCTTGAAAATATTTCTGATAGTCTTCCTGCTCAATTTTCATGCCCGTCTTTTCCGAAAAAAATTTCTGCCACGCTTGAAAATGAAACTTTTCATCAAAAACTATTGTGCCGTTAAAATCAAAAATAACTCCTCTCAAACTCATTCCTCCCGCTAAAAATTTTCTTAATCTGTAAGATTATCACATTTTTGTTGAAAAAAAACAAGTACGGCGATTATTTCAACCGCCTACGTTTTCAATTTAGAATTCTTCTTTTCTTCCTGAAACTTTATCGAGGAATTTTTTAATCGGTGCAAAATTTGTAAATTCCATGTAACCGAATAAACCTTGCGGACGATAAAACATAAGCAGAATTAAAGCTATTGCATAAATTATCATTCTGAGTTCGGGAATTGATGCCAATGCCGCCGAAATAAATGTTACTACAAAAGCTCCCGCGATTGAACCTGTAATAGAACCCATGCCGCCCATGACGACCATTATTAAATAGTTGAACGATGATAAAAATGTAAATGAGTTCGGGCTGATTAAATAAAATTGATGGGCAAAAAGTCCTCCTGCAATTCCCGCAAATGCCGCACCGATTGTAAACGCCATTACTTTATATTTTGTCGTGTTTACTCCCATTGCCTCAGCTGCAATTTCATTTTCGCGAATAGCTATGCAGGCTCTGCCGTGTGAAGAGTTCACAAAATTTTTTATGAAAAATAAGGTAAAAAGCATTATGAAAAATACCCACGCAAAATTTGTTAAATGCGGTATCCCTTTAAATCCTGCCGCTCCTCCGACGTACTCAATATTCATTATGACAATACGAATAATTTCTCCGAGTCCCAAAGTTGCTATCGCCAAATAATCTCCGCGAAGTCTTAAAGTAGGCAGTCCGATTAAAAATCCCAAAACTCCCGCACAAGCCGCCCCAAAAATTAAAGCGACAATCAACGGCAAACCGAAATTCACTGTGGAAACAACTCCGACATATGCACCGACCGCCATAAATCCCGCGTGACCGAGTGAAAATTGTCCTGTGTAACCGTTTATCAAATTTAAACTGACTGCCATAATTACGTTGACACAAATTAAAATTATATTGAGTTGCCAAAATGAACCGATAAAGCCTCCGCTGATTAAAGATTGAATAACGGCAAAAATTATCAGTCCGAAGACCAGCATTGTTAAATCTCGTTTCCTGACCGAATTCATGAAAAAACTCCCTTCAAATAAAAAAAATCCGTAATTTGTGCAAAGAGATTTTAACTTTTTCTGATTATATTGTCACGCATTTTTTTAAATGATAAAGAAAAATACGTTTATTTGACTTTGCACGGTGAAAATTTTAAAATTTGTAAAAATTTTTTAGAATGAGTTGATAATTTGAAAGAAGATTTTCAGGAAAAATTAACGCCGATGATGGAACAATATCAGGCGGCAAAAGAAAAAAATCAGGATGCATTATTATTTTTTCGTCTTGGAGATTTTTTTGAAATGTTCGCCGATGATGCTGTAACCGCGTCGAAAGAATTGGGATTGACTTTAACTCACAGGCAAAATTATCCGATGTGCGGAGTGCCTGCTCATGCTGTAGAAAATTATTTGCAAAAATTAGTCCAAAAAGGTTATCGCGTGGCGGTCGTGGATCAGGTCGGAGATCCTAAGGGCAAAGGATTAACCGAACGCGAATTAACAAAAATTGTCACGCCCGGAACAATTTTGACTGATGACACTTTGACGAATGCGAATAATAATTTTTTGATTTTAATTTTGGAAAACCGCGAAGAAATTGCGTTGGCAGGTGCGGACGTTTCGACGGGAGAAATTTTTTATTGCTTGTATGAAGGCACTGCACGCGAACAAAATCTTTTTGACGAACTTTACAGACTCACGCCGCATGAAATTTTAATTGCCGACGAGTTGACTTTTGAAAAAAATTTAAAAAATTTTGTGGAGATAAAATTAGAAAATTGTTTGTTCACGAAAATTGAAATTGACGACGGGACAAATCTTTTGGCTGAACATTTTCCCGAAAAAGATTTTCCCGCCTCCGATACTGCAAGCCAAGCCGTTGAAAATTTGCTTGCATACATTCATAAAACTATCCGAACAAATTTAAATCACATTTCAAAACTTACACGACTTGATTTGAGCAGTCATTTAATTTTGGACGCGAATACTTTGAAAAATCTTGAAGTCGTCAGAAATTTGCGTGACGGTTCCAAAAAAAATACTTTGTTTTCGGTTTTGGATTTAACAAAAACTCCGCTCGGCACTCGTCTTTTGAAAAAACGTTTGGAAAGTCCGTTGACAGATCCCGCCGCAATTATTCGTCGGTTTGATTCTGTTGAGGAACTTTTACAAAATTTTTCGACAAGAAAAAATCTTCGCGAATTGCTGAAAGAAATTCATGACATTGAACGACTGATGACAAAAATTGAAATCGGAAGTGCAAACGCCAGAGATTTAACCGCTTTGAAAATTTCTTTGAGGATTCTGCCGAAAATTTCCGCCGTGTTGAAAAATATTTCTTCTGACATTCTGCTTGCATGTCGTGACGGTCTGAAAAATTTTTCTGCGGAAGTTGATTTAATTGATCGTGCAATTTCTGAAGATGCTCCGCTGACAATTCGCGACGGCGGAATTATAAATCGCGGTTTTAATGACGATTTGGACGAGTACAGAAAAATTTCTCAAGACAGCAGAACATTTTTGCAGGAGTTTGAAGAAAATGAAAAAATTCGGACGGGAATAAAAGGTTTGAAAGTCGGCTATAACAAAGTTTTCGGCTATTATATCGAAGTCAGACACAGCGGAGCAGATAAAATTCCCGAAAATTATATCCGTAAGCAAACTTTAACGCAGGCTGAAAGATATATCACGCAAGAATTAAAAGACTTTGAAACAAAAATTTTGGGTGCTCATGAAAAAATTGTTACGCTGGAATATAACATTTTTTGTCAGATTCGCGACGAAATTAAAAAGAAACTTTCAGACATTCAAGACAGTGCAAAAAGAATTGCAGTTCTTGATGTGACTGCCGCACTCGCAGAAGTTGCCGAACAAAATAATTATGTCAGACCTGATTTAAATTTAGACGGAAAAATTTTAATTTCTGACGGTCGTCATGCTCTTGTTGAAAAAATTTTGTCGAAAAATATTTTTGTTCCGAATGATACAAATTTAAATCCCAATAACTGCTCAATTATGGTTATAACAGGTCCGAATATGGCAGGAAAATCTACTTACATGCGGCAAGTTGCTTTGATAACTTTGATGGCACAAGCCGGAAGTTTTGTACCTGCAAAAAGTGCAAATATTTCTCCCGTTGACAGAATTTTTACAAGAATAGGTGCGGGAGATGATTTAGTCAGCGGGCAGTCAACTTTCATGGTCGAAATGAATGAAGTTGCACAGATTTTAAAATTTGCAACAAAAAAAAGTTTAATAATTTTAGATGAAGTCGGACGCGGGACTTCGACTTTCGACGGAATGAGTATTGCCCGCTCCGTGATTGAATATATTGATAAAAAAATTCGTGCAAAAACTTTATTCGCCACTCATTACCACGAACTGACAGACCTTGCAGAAAAATCCGAACGCATAGAAAATTTTTCTGTCGCCGTGAAAGAACGCGGCAACGAAGTAATTTTTTTGCGGAGAATAAAAACGGGCGGGGCTGATAAATCTTACGGAATACAAGTCGCAAAATTGGCGGGACTTCCAAAAGCCGTGATGAAACGTGCAGAAGAAATTTTATTTGACATGGAAAAAAATCAGCCTGAAAAAAATTTTCCTGTTCAAAAAAATTCTCCGCCGACTCAAAATTTATTTATTTCGGGTACCATTGAAGAGTTAATAAATTTGGACGTGACAACTTTAACACCGATTGAGGCGATGAATAAATTATTTGAACTGCAAAAAAAAGTTCGCGAAGAATCAGGGCATTATAGCGATTTTGGTAAATAGTGAAACCAAAATTTTTTTGCGACAAACAACCGCGACGCTTAATTTAAATTTCATTCTTTTCGTATTTTTATTTACAATATTTTTATCATTTGTTGTCGTCGGAGTAATACATAACCTTCATGATGCGGGTCTTCTATTTCAGAAATGATGCGGGTCTTCTATTTCAGAAAAATACGATTGCACTTTTACTTACTTCTGCTTTTTTAGGCGTGTAACATTTTTATTCGAATTTTTTATGAAACGTCCGTGATTTTTTTAATAAATTTTCTTGACGTTAAATTTATTCTGTGGTAGTATTCAGCACGTTAATTCTGGCGCCTTCGTCAAGTGGTTAAGACACCGCCCTCTCACGGCGGGTTCAAGGGTTCGAATCCCTTAGGCGTCACCAATTTTGAAAATAAGTATTCAAGATAAATCGCAACGCGGAAAGTTCCGCGTTTTTTTATATATTGTTATAAGGAAAGAAGTCATGAAAAAAGTTAAAATTACAGTGATGAAAAAAATTTGTCACGAGGATTTAATTAAACTTTATGAAAATCCCATTGAAAATCCATGCAACATGGAAGTCGGACAAATTTTTATTGCAAACGGCTGGCAACGTCCTGAAAATTTCTGCGAAAGTGCATGGAAAAATATTTCTGAATATGTCATGGCACTTTCTCATGGTGCAGAAAATTTTTTTGACGGTTGGATGAGAAATAAAAAATCCGCCATGATTTCATGTAATGACGGTTTCAGACCTGTAACTTTTTTGCTGGAAACTTTAGACGAAAACGCAGACTAAAAATTTTTGACGGAGGAAATTTTATGACTGATGAAGATTTTATGCGAGAGGCTTTAAGAATTGCAAAAAATTCTGAAGGAAGAACTTCGCCAAATCCAATGGTTGGAGCGGTGATTGTCCGCGAAGGAAAAATTATTGCGGAAGGTTGGCACAGAAAAGCCGGAACACCTCATGCAGAAGTTCATGCTTTGAATATGGCGGGAGAACTTGCAAAAAATTCTACAATGTATGTCACGCTTGAACCTTGTTCACATTTTGGAAGAACTCCGCCATGTGCTAATAAAATTGTTGAGTCGGGAATTTCAAAAGTTTTTGTCGCAATGAAAGACCCTAATCCGAAAGTTGCGGGAAAAGGAATAGAAATTTTAAAATCTGCGGGAATTTCTGTAGAAGTCGGAATTTTGGAGGACGAGGCAAAAAAATTAAATGAAGTTTTTTTAAAGTGGGTGACAAAAAAAATTCCTTTCGTGACTTCAAAATTTGCCTGTTCTCTTGACGGAAAAATTGCAACTGTCGGCGGTGAATCTCAATGGATTTCCTGTGAGGAGTCCAGAAAATTTACTCATCATCTGCGGGATATTTCTGACGGAATAATGGTAGGAGTCGGGACAGTTTTGGCAGATAATCCGAGTTTGACGACGAGAATTGAAAACGGAAAAAATCCCGTGAGAATTGTTGTTGACAGCATGGCAAAAACTCCGCTTGATTCAAAAATTATTTGTGACGGGCAAGCAAAAACTATTTTGGCGGTTACAAAAAATGCTCCGCCTGAAAAAATTTCTGCGTTGAAAAATTTTGGCGTTGAAATTATTCAAACTGACGGCGAAAAAGTCGATTTGAAATTTTTAATGCAGAAACTTGCAGAACGTGAAATAACTTCCGTGCTTGTCGAAGGCGGCGGAACTTTGCATTTTTCAATGCTGAAAGAAAATTTGGTTGATAAAATTTTTGCGTTTGTTGCTCCAAAAATTTTGGGCGGAAAAAATTCTTTGACAGCGGTTGAGGGAGAAGGTTTTGAAAAACTTTCTGATGCTGTGAAATTAAAAAATTTGTCGGCTGAAAAAATCGGCGAAGATATTTTAATCAGCGGTTATGTTGAAAATTAATTCAGTATACTTTTTTTAAATCGTTGACTTAATTTAATAACAAAAATATAATGCAAAAGTTTTCGGACAAAAAATTATTTTGAAATTATCGGAGGAATTTTTTATGAGAATAGGAATTTTAGGTTATGGAAATTTGGGACGCGGAGTTGAGTACGCTGTCAAAGAAAATTCTGATATGGAATTGGCGGCAGTCTTTACCCGCAGAAATCCTGAAACTTTAAAAATAAATACTGAAAATGTCCCCGTTGTTCATGTTGATGACGCGGAAAAGTGGACTGATAAAATTGATGTCATGATTCTTTGCGGAGGAAGTGCCACCGATTTACCTGAACAAACTCCAAAATTTGCGAAATTGTTCAACGTTATTGACAGCTTTGACACTCATGCAAAAATCCCTGAACATTTCGCAGCTGTTGACAAAGCGGCAAAAGATTCAAGTCACGTTGCAATAATTTCTGTCGGCTGGGATCCGGGTTTATTTTCTTTGGCTCGTCTTTATTTCAATTCCATTCTGCCTGACGGAAAAGATTATACTTTTTGGGGAAAAGGTGTAAGTCAAGGTCATTCTGACGCGGTGAGAAGAATTTCGGGCGTTAAAAATGCAAAGCAGTATACTGTTCCGATTGAAAAAGCTCTTGAAGAAGTTCGCAGCGGAAAAAATCCTGAACTTTCCACACGTCAAAAACATCTCCGCGAATGTTTTGTAGTTTTGGAAGAAGGAGCGGACGCTGAAAAAATTGAGCAGGAAATTAAAACCATGCCGAATTATTTTGCGGATTATGACACGACTGTTAATTTTATCAGCGAAGAAGAATTTTTGAAAAATCACGGCGGACTGGCTCACGGCGGTTTTGTAATTCGTTCGGGAAATACAGGAGAAAATAAAATTCATAATCATATTGCGGAATTTAATTTAAAACTTGATTCAAATCCTGAATTTACCGGAAGTGTCTTGGCTGCCTATGCTCGTGCGGCTTTCAAACTTTGCGGTGAAAGATTGTTCGGTTGTAAAACTGTTTTGGATATTCCGCCGATTTATCTTTCTTCAAAATCTGCTTACGAACTCAGAGCAAACATAGTGTAAGAATTAAGAATTAAAAATGAGGAGTTAAAATTCCTCATTCCTAATTCCACATTCCAAATTAAAGAAGTGGGTGGCGGAGAGATGAAAAAAAATAATTTTGCATTACGCATTACGAATTTCGCATTGGTCAATCCGACTCCGCCGACTCCTCCAACTCCGCCGACTATGGACAAAGGCGACGGCGAAAATAATAACCACGCAAAAATTGACGCGAAACAACTTTTGGGGATACATAAAGAAAATTCAACAGAAAATATTTCAGAAGGCGGGGAAGAAGTTTCGGAAGAAACAGCAAAAACTTCTCCGCCTCAATCTGTTGAAAAAAAAGAATCTCCGTCACTTGAGAATATGGCACGCGATGCAGTTGCCAACGGTGCGGGATCTCTTACAAAAAGAACCGTAGAAAAACCGCAAGAAAAAAAATCTCAAGACACCGCACAAACAGAACAAAAAAATTCTCAACTTCCGCCAAGTTTAAATTTTGCGATGACAGAAGACGACAAGGGCAAAGAAGTTTTGAAACAATTTCAGAGTGATGAAAATATTTCCACAGAACAAAAAACGCCTGCTGAATCTCCGCGAATCGTAAGATTAAATTCAAACGAAGAACACGGCGGAATTTATTGGGCGTTTGCTTTAATTCTTGCGGTAGTTTTGGCGGTTGTTTTTGTAAAAAAATTTTTGCTTACCGACAAGCCGAAATTAAAAAAATCTGATTTGTTTGATGACTCCGAAAAAAAATTGAAAAATGTTTCCGAAAAAATTACAAAGCCGACAAAAAATTATTCTCCTCCAAAAGTTTCTCAACCTGTTAAGCTAAAAAGTTCCAAAACAGAAGATGACGACAAAGGAAAACATTTTGAAATTAGAGTTTAGACTGATAACAGCGAAAAATTTTTTGGGAGGTGTGCTATGGCGAATATAAAACTTTTAGATTCAAACACGATAAATAAAATTTCTGCGGGCGAAGTTGTAGAGCGTCCAGCCTCCTGCGTGAAAGAACTTGTCGAAAATGCTATTGACGCGGGAGCAAAAAGAATTGAAGTAGAAATTTTGAACGGCGGAAAAAATTTAATTCGCGTGACTGATGACGGTGCGGGAATGTCTAAAGAAGATTCATTGCTTGCCGTCAAAAGACATGCAACAAGTAAACTTTCAAACGTCCGCGATTTACAAAATATTTCTACTCTCGGTTTTCGCGGTGAGGCTCTTCCGACAATTTCGGCAGTTTCAAATTTTACTCTTCAAACTCGACGTGCTGAAGATGAACTTGGAACTCAAGTAAAAATTGACGGCGGAAAATTTATCGACGCTCATGAAATCGGCTGTAAAACTGGAACAACTGTTCTTGTAGAAAATTTATTTTTCAACACTCCCGCAAGATTGAAATTTTTGAAATCAACTGCAACTGAGGCAAATAAAATTCATGAATTTATTGTAAAACTTTCTTTCAGTCGTCCCGAAATTTCTTTCAAATTTATAAGCAACGGGCGAACAGCTTTAACAACTCCCGGCACGGGAAAACTTTTTGACACTTTGACGGCGGTTTACGGTTCGGAAATTTCAGGTGACTTGATTGAAATAAATTTGGAAATTCCCGACGTAAATATCAGCGGATATATCGGCAAGCCGAATTTTTTGAAAAGTTACAGAAGCTGGCAGACTTTCATAGTGAACGGCAGAATTATTTCAAACAGAACAATTTCAAAAGCCGTCGAGGAAGGTTACAAAAATTTAATTCATAAAGGCGGTTATCCTTTTGCGGTTTTGAAAATTTCTGTCCCGCAAAATTCTATTGATGTCAATGTTCACCCGCAGAAAACTGAAATAAAATTTGAGGACGACGGGAAAATTTTTAAATCGGTTTACCGTGCAGTTAATGAAGGCGTTTCAGAAAAAAAAGCTGATTTAGCTGAAGTAGCCGTCGCTCCCGAAAATATTTATTATGAGCCGCTGGACTTGAAAGAATATTTTGGAGAAACTGAACAGCCTGCCGAAAAGAAAAATGATTTAATAATAGATCCAAATTCCGATAAAAAATCTTTGAGTGTTGAAGAAATTCGCGAACTTATGGAAAAATCGAAAACGATTGATGAAGATTTGGAGAAGTCGGAAAGTCTGAAAGTCGAAAAAGTTGAAAATAAAATTTCTTCCGAAAAAAAATCGTCGCCGAATCTTGAAAAACTTTTTCCAATCGGGCAGGTTGATTTGTGTTATATCATTGCAAAAAATAATTCCAGTTTGTACATTATTGACCAACATGCCGCACACGAAAGAATTTTATTTGACAAGTTGAGCGGGTACGCTGATGAAATTCCCGCACAAAGACTTTTGATACATAAAATTTTAAAATTCGATCCGCGTGAAAGTTCCTTAATCGAAAATAATCTTGAACTTTTCGCAAAATTAGGTTTTACTATGGAAATGAGTGGAGAAAATGAATTTAGATTGATTGAAATTCCCGCCGACGCATCTGACAGCGAATCTGAAAATATGTTTCGTGAAATTATTTCAAGCGTCGTTGAAAATGAAGTCAGCGAAAATATTGCCGCAAATATCAGAAAATCTGTTTTGGCAGTCACGGCATGCAGAGCGGCAGTAAAAGCCGGACAGGAATTAAATCAAAAACAAATGCAGATTATTTTAGATGACTTGTCAAAAACTCCGCACCCTTACACCTGCCCGCATGGACGACCGACTATAATAAAATTTTCTACAAATGATTTGGCGAAAATGTTTAAACGGACGGGATTTTAGAAATCTGTATTTACAGAAACTCCTATGTATCACCATTGACAATAAATAATGTAATCTATAAAATGTGACAATAAAAGGAGGAATTTTTTTATGAAAAAAATTTTTTGTAGTTTGGCGGTAATTTTAACTTTATTGACGGCAACCGCGTTTGCCGCAGAAAATTCTAATGCGGAAAATGCTGAAAAAGGAGTAGAATACACCAGCAAGACATACGGTTTTAAAATTGTTTGTCCTTCAGAATTTAAAGTTGTTGTAAATCCTTTTGAAAACCCGCAGAAAAAAGGAGAACTTTTAGTTTTTGCAAATGACGGAATAAAAATTTTATACGGCTATCAAATTCTTCTGGACGCTTTCGACAGTAAATCTGCTCCTGATTTTAACAAGGCTGATCAAAAAACTCTCGATGCGTATCTTGAAAAATTGAAGGTTGACGGAGCTTATGAATTTGCCAAAATAGAAAAAATTTCTAAAGATAATAATGCTGTCTTTGCAGTTACGGCAAAAGAAATTGAAGTAAAAGACGATAACGGCGAAGTTGAGGGAGTTTTGGAAGCTACTTCTCAAAATGCGTTGGCTTTTTTCAGAACGAAAAGCGGTCGTTGTGTTTCCATTCAACTTATTGTAGAAAATCTTGATGCAGAAATGATGTCAAACTTCAAGAAATCTGTTGCAACTTATGTCGATGCTACAGATCTTTCGATGACTGATAAAAAAGGCACGAAGAAAGACAAAAAATAAATTTTTTAAATTGACATAATAAAAACGGGAGCTACCGAACGCTCCCGTTTTTATTTCCGCCATTTCTTCCTTCAAAACTTACCTTCGCCGAAGCAAGTCTCCCCGCGACAAATAATATCACTAACAAAAAAATTTTGCAAGAAAATTTTTTCAAGTTCACGGGCGTTTCATAAATTTTAGGAAGAAATGACATCAAGAAGAAGTTGGTCATTGAGGAAACAAGTCAACAGATTTTGCCGAATACTTCGTTTGCTTTTAACTTTAGACAAATATTTTTTGTGTAAAGCAATGGCGAACTTTCGGAAAATATTTATGGTTATGTGTGCTTGTTCCGATTGAAAATCGCAGTCATCTTCGCCAAATATTGCGTCCAAAATCCGGTGCATACTCTCAATTTTCCAATGCTCTCGCACCACCGACAAAAATTTTTCCTCGTCTGCTTTCAACGAAGAAATATAATAGCCTGTTTCCTGTGTTGTTTTCTTCGCTGTGGAAATTATTTTC
>JAFZMV010000070.1 GCA_017553205.1 Selenomonadaceae bacterium
AATTAGGAATTAGGAATTAGGAATTCAATTCCTCTATTCGCATTCCTCATTTTAAACAACAAAAAATAATTACTGTCCGATATTTGCCAAATTGTCTGCCGAATCTTCAACCGTAGTATAATGTTTTATGAGTTCAGACCATTTTCCTTGAACTTTCAAAATAAATTCTATAACTTCGCGAGCCGCACCGCTCCCGCCGATATTATCGGCAATAAAATTTGCACATTCTTTGACTTCTGAAGTTGCATCGGCGACCGCCGCACGAAATCCGACTTGAACAAAAACGGGAAGATCTATGACATCATCTGCAACATATGCAATTTCCTCATCAGTCAAATTAAATTCGGCTTTAACTTCTTTATAAGCACCGCGTTTATTTGAACAGCCCTGCTTGACTGCGGAAATTCCGAGATATTTTGCTCTTGTCGCAGTAATTTTTGATTCACGTCCTGTAATTATCGCGGTTTTTAATCCGAGTTTATGAGCGGCAGTTATTCCGAAACCGTCATGACAGTTGAACGCCTTAAAAATTTCTCCGTTATCTCCGTAATAAAGTTTTCCGTCAGTCAAAACTCCGTCAACGTCGAAAATTATCAGACGAATTTTTTTTGCACGCTCAGCTGCATCGCTCGAAATTTTCATTAAAATCTCTCCTGTAAAATTTTTTCTGCGGGATTATAACATTTTTGTTTGATAGTTGGTAGAAAAATTTTTTTAGGCAGGATTTTTTTTTTTGGCGGGAAATTTTATGTATCAAAATTTTTTTAAGAGGAAGTTTTTAAATGGTTTATTTAGTCGGAGCAGGTCCGGGAGATGTCGGACTTTTGACAATCAAAGCGAAAAAAATTTTAGAGTCTGCGGAAGTTTTAATTTATGACAAACTCGCAAACGAAAAAATTTTAAATTTTACGCCTGAATTCTGCGAAAAAATTTATGTTGGAAAATCTGCGGGAAATCATACTTTAAAGCAGGAAGAAATAAATAAATTGCTCGTCGAAAAATCTGCGGGAAAAAATTTTGTCGTTCGTTTAAAAGGCGGAGATCCTTTTGTATTTGGTCGCGGTGGAGAAGAGGCAGTTTTTTTACAAGAAAATAATGTTGACTTTGAAATTATTCCCGGCGTGACCAGTGCGGTTTCTGTTCCCGCTTATGCAGGAATTCCCGTAACTCATCGCGGGCTTGCAACGTCTTTCACGGTTGTCACGGGACACGAAGACCCCAATAAAAATGAATCGTCAATCAACTGGGAAAAAATTTCGACAGGTGCGGATACTTTAATTTTTTTGATGGGCATGGCGAATCTTCCAAAAATTACCGAAAAACTTATTGCAAACGGACGCGATAAAAAAACTCCTGCCGCCATTATAAGAAACGGAACAAAATTTTCGCAGGAAGTTTTAATTACAAATTTGGAAAATGCGGCGGCTGACGTTGAGAAAAATAATTTTAAACCGCCAGCAATTTTTTTAATTGGTGAAGTCGTCAACCTGCGTGAAAAAATAAAATGGTTCGATAAAAAAATTTTGTTCGGCAAAAAAATTTTGGTGACGCGGGCAAGAAATCAAGCCTCAAAACTCACCGAAAAACTTGAAAATCTCGGTGCGGAAGTTTTTGAATTTCCAACAATAAAAATTTCTCCGCCGACAGATAATTTTCAAGCACTTGACGAATCAATAAAAAATCTTAAAAATTTTGACTGGATAATTTTCACGAGTGCAAACGGCGTTGAAAAATTTTTTGAACGGCTGAAAATTTTTAAACTGGACGCAAGAATTTTTTCAAATTCAAAAGTCGCGGTAATCGGTTCGGCAACTGCTGAAAGACTTTCAAATTTTGGAATCATCGCTGATTTAATTCCCGAAAAATTTCGTGCTGAAAGTTTGCTTGACTCTCTGAAAAATTTTGCGGAAGGAAAAAAATTTTTAATTGTTCGTGCAGAAAAAGCCCGCGAAATTTTACCTGACGAATTAAAAAATTTTGGTGCGGAAGTTTCAGTCATTCCCGCGTACAAAACCGAAACGGCGGACGAAATAAATTTGAAAGTTCTTCACGAAAAAATCGACATGATAACTTTTACAAGTTCTTCGACTGTTGAAAATTTTGTTAAAAAATTCGGTGCGGAAAGTTTAAAGAAATATAAACTTGCGGCGATCGGTCCCATAACTGAAGAAACTTTAAAAAATTTCGGTGCGTCGGCTGATGTTGTCGCGGAAAAATTTACAATCGACGGGCTTGTTGACGCAATAAAAAATTTTTACGCTTAATTTTTAAACGCCTCTGTGCTATAATGAGAAAAATTTATTTTTTCTTGAGGTGTTTTTATGAAAATTGCTGTAATCGGCTGCGGACGCTGGGGGAGTTTTCATGCATGGTACGCCAGCAAAATCGGACACAGCGTAATTTTGTACGGACGCGAAAATTCCAAAAACATGAAACAACTTGAAACTTTCGGCGGCAACGATTATTTGGAACTGCCTGAAGAGGTCAAACTTACTAAAAATCTTTTTGAGGCAGTGAATTTTGCAAAGGTTATTATAATTTCTGTTTCGTCGCAGGGACTTCGCGAACTTTTGCAAGAAATGAAATCTTTAGAAAATATTGATTTGAGCGAAAAAAAATTTGTTCTCTGCATGAAAGGTTTGGAGAGCGGTACGGGCAAAAGATTGTCAGTTGTTTTTAATGAAGAATTAAATTTAAATGCCGCTGTCTGGGTCGGTCCCGGTCATGTTCAGGATTTTACAAAGAAAATTCCAAATTGCATGGTTATGAGTTCGGCAGATGAAAATTTTTCACGGGAAGTTGTGGAAATTTTTAAAAGTCCGCTGATTCGTTTTTATTATGGAAATGATTTAATCGGAACGGAAATCGGTGCAGCGGCAAAAAATGTTATCGGAATTGCGGCGGGAATGTTGGACGGCTTAAATTGCTCAAGTTTAAAAGGTGCTTTGATGGCTCGCGGAACTGCTGAACTTTCCAGACTTGTTGAAGCACTCGGCGGAGAAAAAATGACTATTTACGGTTTAAGTCATTTGGGAGATTATGAAGCAACTTTATTTTCTCCTCACAGCAGAAACAGAAAATTCGGCGAAAGTTTTGTTACACAGAAAAATTTTGATAAACTTGCCGAAGGCGTGGACACTGTTGCCGCACTTATGAAACTTGCCGAAGTCACAAAAGTTGAACTGCCGATTTGCCGTGCGGTTTATAGAATTATTTTTGAAAAACATGATCCTGAAGAACAGTTAATGGAATTATTTTTACGTTCAACGAAATCGGAGTAGTTAGTTTCTAGGGGCTGGCGAAAATTTGAAACAAAAATTTTAAAACGGAGGGCAGTGTGAGATGAAAATAGGTGACAGAATAGTTTATCCGATGCATGGTGCCGGAGAAATCAGCGGAATTGAAGAAAATGAAGTCGGCGGAGTTGTGAGTTCTTATTATATTTTACAGCTGCCGCTCGGAAATTTGAAACTTATGTTGCCGGTTGACAAAGTTGAAGAAATGGGACTTCGCGATGTTATCGGCAAAGACGAACTTAAAGAAGTTGAAAAAATTCTCGGCGGTGATGCTGAAGAATCAAAAGGCAGTTGGAATAAACGTTTTCATGCAAATGTTGACAGAATGAAAACGGGAGATATTTTGGAAGTTGCCGCGATTATCAGAAATCTTGTCCGACAAAACGAGAAGAAAAAAATTTCCAGCGGTGAACACAGACTTCTTGAACAGGCAAAACAGATTATGATAAGTGAATTGGTTTATGCTCTTGAAAAAACTCCCGAAGAAGTTTCTGAATGGGTTGACGAAAAATTAAAAGCTCATGTTGAAAAAAATTCTGACGGTGAAAATGTGGAGGGCTAAAAAATATGAAAATAATTTTAACAGGTGACAGACCTACAGGAAAATTGCATTTAGGTCATTTTGTAGGAAGTCTGCGTGAACGTGTAAGACTTCAAAATTCAGGAGAGTTTGACAAAATTTTTATAATGGCGGCTGATGCACAGGCGTTGACGGATCATGCGGGAACTCCTGCGGCTGTCCGTGAAAATATTTTAAATGTTGCTCTTGATTATTTGTCTGTGGGAATTGATCCGAAAAAATCTACAATTTTTATTCAATCTCAAATTCCCGAACTTTTTGAACTTACGGCATATTATTTAAATGTTGTCACAGTTTCAAGACTTGAAAGAAATCCCACCGTAAAAAATGAAATTGCACAGAAAAATTTTGAATCAAGTATTCCTGCAGGTTTTTTGTGTTATCCCGTAAGCCAAGCGGCAGACATTACCGCCTTTGACGCAAATATTGTTCCCGTCGGTGAAGATCAGACACCAATGCTTGAACAAACGCGGGAAATTGTCCGAAAGATAAATGAACTTTACGGGGAAGTTTTAGTCGAGCCGGAAATTTTACTTCCAAAAAATAAAATCTGCTGCAGACTTCCGGGAGTAGACGGCAAAGCAAAAATGAGTAAGACTTTGGGGAATTGTATTTATCTCAGCGACGATTCAAAAACCGTTGCCGAAAAAGTCAGAGAAATGTATACAGATCCTCTGCATATTAAAGTTTCAGATCCCGGGCATATTGAAGGCAATGTTGTTTTCACTTATCTCGATGCTTTCTGCGAAGACAAAAAAACTGTCGAAGAAATGAAAGAACATTATCAACGCGGCGGACTCGGTGACGTGAAAGTTAAAAAATTCTTGCTTGAAGTTTTGGAAGAAATTTTAAATCCGATTCGTGAACGTCGTGCAGAATATGAAAACAATCCTGAAGAAGTTTGGAAAATTTTGGAGGAAGGAACTTTGACGGCAAGAGAAAAAGCCTCTGAAGTTTTAGCCAGACTTAAACACGCCATGAAAATTGATTATTTTAAATGATTTTTCGGAGATGATTTAATTTGAACGTTTTGTTAATCGGCAGCGGCGGACGCGAACATGCACTTGCTTGGAAAATTTCAAAAAGTCCTCTGCTGAAAAATTTTTACGCAATTCCCGGAAATCCCGGAATTTCAAAATTTGCCGAATGTATTGAAAATATTTCTGTAGAAAATAATTCGGAAGTCGTGAAATTTGCACAGGAAAAAAATATTGATTTGGTTGTTGTCGGTCCTGAGGCTCCACTTGTGAACGGTTTAGTTGACGATCTGGAAAAAGCAAATATAAAATCTTTCGGCTGTAACAAAAAAGCCGCACAGCTTGAAGGCTCAAAAATTTTCGCAAAAAATCTCATGAAAAAATATGAAATTCCGACGGCGGCTTTTGAAGTTTTCGACAATCCTGACGACGCGAAAAAATATATAACTTCGCAAAATTTCCCGATTGTTATAAAAGCTGACGGATTGGCGGCGGGTAAAGGTGTTATTATTGCCGAAAATTTGGAAGATGCTTTAAATGCTGTCGATGAGATGAAAAATTTCGGTGACGCGGGAAATAAAATTGTCGTCGAAGAATTTATGAACGGCGAAGAGGCATCTGTTTTGGCTTTTACTGACGGAAAAATTATTTTGCCGATGATTCCCGCACAAGATCACAAAAGAGTTTTCGACAACGACGAAGGACTTAATACAGGCGGTATGGGTGCATATGCTCCTGCTCCCGTCGTAAATTCCGAAGTCATGAAAAAAGTTGAAGAAAAAATTTTACGTCCGATAATTTCCGCACTCAATTCGGAAGGGATAATTTATCGCGGCTGTTTGTATGCGGGCTTGATGATTACAAACGGCGAGCCGAAAGTTGTAGAATTTAACGCGAGATTCGGCGACCCTGAAACTCAAGTTGTCCTTCCGCTTTTGGAAAGTGATTTATTGGAAATTATGCTTGCCTGTGCTGAAGGAAATTTATCCGAGAAAAAAATTTTGTGGAGTAATGATTCGGCGGTTTGCGTGGTTTTGGCGAGCGGAGGTTATCCGAAATCTTACAAGAAAAATTTTGAGATAATCGGAATTGACGAGGCTGAAAAATTCGGTGCAGAAGTTTTTCATGCAGGAACAAAAAAATCAGACGAAAAAATTTTGACGGCAGGCGGAAGAGTTTTGGGCGTAACCGTCACTGAAAAAAATATTCCTGCGGCAATAGAAAAAGTTTATAAATGCGTTGAAAAAATTCATTTTGACGAAATGCACTTCAGAAAAGATATTGCGACGAAGGCTTTAAAATTTACCTCTGAAGAAAAATAATATTCTGAAAATCTTTTCAAACGGAGGTGTTGAAGATGGTTAAAGACGCTTTCGACAAAGATTTTTGGGAAGAACTTATCGACAACGATTACACGGATTATGAACTTGAAAAAAAGTTTCAAGAAATTCAGTCGAAAGTACCCGCCGCCGCTGAAAAGATGATGAACCATATTATTTTTCACAGCGGCAGAAAACGTTATCTGATGAAAGATGTTTTTAATGATGTCGGCGACGAAATGAACGAAATAAAACTTCTGCCCTATGCCTACGAATATTTGATAAAAATTCGAGATCCCGGATTGAAAAAATGTTTCAAGACGGTTTTGGAATTTATTCATGAAGACCCTTCGTTAAGTGAAATTTCTTCCGATAAAAATCAAAGCGGGGTTTATGCTTACGGTTTTACTTATCGCGAAGTTCCTTTCAGAGTTTTTTACAAAGTTGAAGATGCTCCCAAAAATTCCAGAATCATAACTGTTATACTTAGTCTGCACGAAAAATTTTATCACGAAATAAAAAAACATTTTAAACAGTAAATTTTGACAAAAAAATTCTCCCGATGTTTTTTGTAACGTCGAGAGAGTTTTTTTTATGCCATTTTTATTTCGCGTTCGCCGTTCAGAAGATACAAATATTTTTCGCTGATTTTCAAATTTAAAACATTTTCGACGGCTTGAGTATAAAGCCGAATTTGTTCGCGGTACTCTTTTATAAAATGTTCGTCGGAATTTTCGCGATCGGTTTTATAATCCAGCAAAATCCATTCACCTGAAGAATTTTGAAAAAGCAGGTCAATAATTCCTTGAATGAAAATTTTTTCTCCGCGTGCATTTTCAAAAAGTTTTCCTCCGCCGATTTTTTCAGCGGGAACATAAAAATTGAAAGGAAGTTCGCGATAAATTTTTTTTGACGCGAGAACTTGTCGACCGATGTCACTCACAAAAAATTTTGAAATATTCCCAGCTTTCGTTTTCAATTTTTCGCCTTGAGTTTCGTCAAAAATTTTTTCTGCCGTCATTTTGTCAATTTGTGCGGAAATATTTTTTTCGTCAAGACTTTCGCTTAAATCCAAATGCTGCATGACGCTGTGAATTAAAGTTCCGAGTTCTGCTGAAGTCAAAGATTTTTTCTGAATAAAATTCGGACGACGGTGAGACAATGAGGAATGAGGAATTAGGAGAGAGGAATTATTTTCTTCGTCAAGTTCGGAAATTCTTCGTTTAATTTCAGTGACAGAAAGTTTTGCGGGAATATTTTCAAGCGGTGACGGCTCAAGTTTTTCAACTTTTTCAGAAATTTTTTCCTCAACCTTTTCAGAAATTTTTTCGGCAGAAACTTTTATATTTGTATCCAAAATAATTTCTGTCTTGATAAAATTTTCGGCAGATTTTTTTATCATTAAAAGCCAATCTGTCGGACGAGTGGCGGATTGAATATCTTGCAAAGAAATTTTTTTCGTTTCGTCATACTTGTAAATTTTGTCAATATTTTTTTCAGTGCCGACCAAAAATAATTTTTCTTTCGCACGAGTAAAAGCAACATATAAAATTCTCATTTCTTCGGCAAGACTTTCGAGCTTCATTTTTTTCTTGATAACTTTCTGCGGAAAAGTCGGCAAATAATTTATTCCAGAATCACCTTCAACAACCTGACAAATTCCAAGTCCAAAATTTCTGTGTGCAATAATATTTTTCTGCGTGTCTTTTAAATTAAATTGTTTTCCGAGTTCCGCAACAAAAACCACAGGAAATTCAAGACCTTTACTTTTGTGAATCGTCATGACGCGGACAAGATTTTCATTTTCTCCGAGTGTGCGGGCTGATGACAAATCATTTTTAAGTTCCCGCATTTTTCTGATAAACTGAATAAACCTGCTCAAACCTCTGAATGCAGTTTTTTCATAGTCGGCGGCACGATCAATTAAAACTCTTAAATTTGCCTGTGCATTTTTTCCTTTCGCACTGTCAAAATAATCGTAATAACCTGTTTCGCGATAAATTTTATTTAAAAGTTCCGGTACGCTGACTTGTCTGGAAATTTCACGCCAATAACTTATTTTGTTCAAAAAATTTCTGCACTTTTCGCCGAGAGGATTATTTTCCGCAGATTTATTAAAAATCAAAGTGTACAAATCTAAATCCCTGTCATCAATCCGAAGAAGTGCCATTTCTTCCGCAGAAAATCCGCCGAGAGGACTGAGCATGACGGCGGCAAGCGGAATATCTTGACGAGAATTTTCCAGCAGATTTAGGAAATTTAAAATTGTTTGAATTTCCTGTGCTTGAAAATATCCGCCCTTGTCTTCAGCATAAGCGGGAATGTTATTTCTTGCGAGCATGTCAATAATTTTAGCCGCTCTTCCATCAGTCGAACGCATCAAAATTACAATGTCGCGAAATTCAAGCGGACGATAAATTTTTTCTTTTCCGTCCCAGGCTTTTTTTTCAGCCTTCATCATAAAATTTATTTTATCCGCAATAACTTGAATTTCTTTTTCAAGTTTGTCAAGTTCTTCAGTTTCGCTTTCAACTTCTGCGTTATCTGTTTCATCGTCTTTAGAAGTTTGTTTTGAATCTTTTTTTTCTTGAGTGATTATCAAAAATTCTGTTTCGTCGTTAAAAATATTTTCCGCGTTGGGATAATCTTCAACCGCACCGAAATTTAATTCAGCGTCTTTGTTGTACTCAATTTCCATAGCCTCTTCAGTCATCAGACGGCGAAAAATTTCATTGACGGATTGGACGACCTGCAGACGTGAGCGGAAATTTTTTGATAAATCAATTCTTTCGCTGTTTTCTTCGTCGGGATAAGTTTTATATTTATGCAGAAAATTTTCGGGGGCGGCATTTCTGAATTTATAAATTGACTGCTTAACGTCACCTACTGCAAAAAAATTATTTTCGCTGACAAATTTACTGATAATTTCTTCCTGCACGTCGTTTGTATCTTGATATTCGTCAACCATAATGATTTTAAATTTTTCGCGGTAATTTTCGGCAGTTTTTTTATCAGTGTTGAAAATTTTCAGTGCAAGATGTTCCATGTCGTCAAAGTCGATAATTCCGCGTTCACGTTTTGCGGCAGAAAATTTTTCGCCAAATTCTTTTGTAATTTCCACAAGCTGACGGACGGGAATTTTTAAATTTTCAATTTCAGAAATAATTTCGGACTTCGGAGCAGTAAAAACTTTCGGCAGTTCTTCAAGTTTTTTCTTGTAGTCGTCGCGGTCATTTTTCAAGACGGCTTTGCGGAGTTTTAAATAGTCGTCAATTCCTCTTGGTGAATTAAACTTGCTGAAAGAAAATCCGCTGTTGATAATTTCAAAAAGTTTGTCCCAGTCATTTTTTGCGTCGTGAAGTTTTTCTATAAAAGCATAATCATCTTCAAAATTATTTTTCACGCCGTCGAATTTTTTAGAAATTTTTTCAAGCTGATAACATTCGTCAAGACATTTTTTGCAGACTTTAAAAGCATTTTCAATAATACTTCTTGAATCTTCCAAAGCCGAATCAAATAAAAATTCCAGCCAAGTTTTTTTACCGAATAAAATTTTTTCGGGCTGTTCATAATTTTCCGCAAGAGAATTCAGCCACTGTTCAGGATAAGGACGACTGCAGGAGGCTTTATGCAAATCTAAAACAATTTCATAAAGTTTGTCGTCGCCGTGAACATTACCGCCGAATTCATCAGAGAACTTTAAAAAATTTTTGTCGTCAGAATATTTTTCCTCAAAAAGTTCTTCAATAATTTCCTGTTTCAAAATATTTAATTCGCGTTCGTCCGCCTCACGAAATTTTGGATCTAAATCTATTTTTGAAAAATTTCTTCTGATAACGGACAAACAAAAAGCATGAAAAGTTGTAATCGCTGCACCGCTCAACAAAATTGATTGACGCTCCAACCTTGCAAGCACTTCGGGATTAGTTTCTTCAGAAATTTTTTTCTCAATCGCCGAATAAATTCTCGTCCGCATTTCTTGAGCCGCTGCATTAGTGAAAGTTACGATTAACATTTCATCAACGCCGCATTTTTCTTCAAGAATCATTTGGGAAATTCTTTCGACAAGTACAGCAGTTTTTCCGGAACCTGCCGCCGCCGCCACCAATAAATTTTTGTCGCGGCTGAAAATTGCTCGTTCCTGTTCCTTAGTCCAGTTCATAAAAAGTCCCCTTTAGTCAATTATAACTCATAATGAAATTTAAAAATTCTTCGGTTAAGTCGTTCATAGTCATTAAATAATTTCCTTCGCCCGCAAGTGAATTTATTTTTTGTTCGAGAATATCGAAAGTCAAATTATTTTTTTCGGCAGTTTCAAAAATTTTTTTGTCGAGTTCTCCGCAATAATCAACAAGTCTGTTGTAAAAAATATTGTAACGGTTTTCATAAAGAATATGCAATAAATATTTGCAAACACCGACTTCCAGCGGAGTAAAATTTCCAAACTCAACAGAATCAAAATTAAACGAGGCTTTTATTTCCTCAGAATTTAAATCGCGACTCGCCCAATTAGTAAGTGCAGATTCATTTTTAAAATTTTTCGTCGGGTGAAATGCTTCAATTTCTTCGACGACAATATTTCTCATAACTTGAACATAAGGCAGATTAAAATAATTGTTGCGTGCTTTTTCGCAGATATTTTTTTCACGTCCTGTCAATTCTCCGCAGGGATTATAATTTTTTTCCTGTAAATTTTTCATAAAAAAACCTCCGTCAAATTTTAAAATGATTTTCTCAAATTGTGTGAGAATTGGCAAGAAAAAATTTTATCGAAAAACGGCGTAAAACCCCTAGCTTTAGCTATGGGGATATAAGCCGCCGTTTCTTACATGACTTTAAAATAACTTTGCTGTAATATACAAAATATAGCAAAGGAGGTGAACTCAATGTATTTAACTCAAACTAATCTCATTCGCGGACTTTCCAAACGTGAATATTTGAAACTTCGTATGATGTGTTTCTTCAGTAAAAATCTTTACAATGTGGCATTGT
>JAFZMV010000071.1 GCA_017553205.1 Selenomonadaceae bacterium
AACCATAAGCCGTAGAGCTACAAGTTAGGATTTACGCTCGCAGGTACCTATATTTTCGCAGGTAACGTAGTCAGTTAAGACTTAAGCTAGTCAATCAGGACTTTTTGCAAGCCCCCGCCTTTAGGCGTGGGGTTATTGACCGGAAATCCCCGCAAATAAAAAAAATCCTCATGCAAAAAATGCATGGAGGAATTATATCACAGAAAATTTATTCTGTAATCCTGTTTCCCAAAACTTTGCAAAAAGTTTCTCATGCCTCCAGTCTGTAGCCGATACCGCGAACAGTTTTTATAGAAATATTTCCGTCAACTTCGTTTAATTTTTTGCGGAGAATTTTCATGTACGAATCAATATTGTTGGAAGTTATATCGCGTTCGAGTCCCCAAATTCTGTCGAGAATAATTTCACGCGGCACAACAACTCCCAAATTTTGCGAAAGTAAATCGAAAAGCTGAAATTCACGCGGTGAAAGTTGAATAATTTGATTTTTTTTCTTCAAAACTTTTGTCGTACGGTTCAAAGTAAAATCTCCGACTTCAATAATTTCCTGCTGGATTTTTTGAGTGCTGCGTCTGCCGAGTGCTCTAAGTCTTGCCAAAAGTTCTTCAAATTCAAAAGGTTTTACAAGATAATCATCTGCACCAGCATCCAAACCTGTCACGCGGTCTTCAATGGTATCTCGTGCAGTGAGCATTAAAATTGATCTTTCGTAGCCTTCGTCGCGAAGTCTTCTGCATGCCTCAATTCCCGTGACATTTGGGAGCATCCAATCCAAAATTAAAATATCATATTCCGAATACATTGCATATTCAAAAATATCTGCACCGTTTGTAATCCATTCGACTTGAATTTTATTTTGCATGAGCATGTATTCGATAAGTCTGCCGAGCCTTTTATCATCTTCGGCAAGTAATACTCGAGTCATATTTTTTCCTCCAACTTTTTTTATTAGGGGCTTGTTTAATTAGGAGTTGAATTTTGAAAAAAATTTTTTCTCTTTTTAATTCCCCATTCCTCATTCCTCATTCCTAATTATTACAGCTTTCCGAAAATTCTGTCGCCTGCGTCACCGAGTCCGGGAATTATATAGCAGTGTTCATTTAAATCTTGATCAATAGCCGCAGTATAAATCGGAATATCAGGGTGATCTTCAGAAATTTTTTTAATTCCTTGCGGAGCAGAAACAATACACATAAAAATAATTTTTTTCGCACCTTTGTCTTTGAGCATTTGAAGAGCCGCCGAACAACTTCCGCCCGTTGCAAGCATGGGATCTGTTACGAGCAAAATTTTTTCTTCGAGTTTCAGAGGCATTTTGCTGTAATATTCAATCGGCTGAAAAGTTTTTTCGTCGCGATAAAGTCCGATATGTCCGACTGACGCACCATTTAAAATTTTTAAAACTCCTCCCGCCATCGCCAAACCTGCACGAAGCACGGGAACAACTACAAATTTTTCTTCTTCCAAAATTTTTACTTTGCAGGGAGAAATAGGAGTTTCAATTTCAATTTCTTTCGTTTCAAATTCACGTCCGACTTCGTAAGTCATCAACATGGCAATTTCTTCTACAAGAAGGCGAAAATCTTTTGTAGATGTTTTTTTATTTCTCAACTGTGCAAGTTTATGAGAAATTATCGGATTTTTTATTTCTGTCACCATAAAAAAACCTCCAAAAAAAATATTTTTCAAAATTTTATAGCCGCCTCTTAATATTGTCAATTCAAAAAAAATAATATTTTCAAAATTAATGAGTTATGGGATAATAAAAAAAAATTTCAGAGGTGAAAAATTTTTGGATAAAGTAAGATTTTCGGCAGTAAAAATAGTTTATGCCGTCACTGAAAAAGATGCTTATGCAAATGTTGAACTTGCAAAAGTTTTGCGTCAAGAAAAATTTTCGGATTTGGACAGAAGATTTTGCACGGAATTAGTTTACGGCACGATTAAAACGGCGGTTTCACTCGATTGGAAAATTTCAAAATATTTGAGCCGTCCGATTGAGCAAGTTGATAGAAAAATTTTGGCGGTCTTGAGATTGGGAATGTATCAAATTTTTTTTATGGATAAAGTTCCCGAATCTGCCGCCGTCAACGAATCTGTGGAAATTGCAAAAAAAATTTCTGTCGGTGCGTCAAAATTTGTGAACGGAGTTTTGAGAAATGTTTTGAGAAATCCCGAAAAGTCAGAATTTCCTGCAGATGACGGAATTGAATCAACCGCGTTAAAAACTTTCCACCCTGTTTGGCTGGTAAAATTATTTGCGGAAGAATTTGGAATTGACGAAGCAAAAAAAATTTGTGAGGCTGACAACATTGAGCCTCCTTTGTGTGTGCGTGTTAATACTTTGAAAATTTCCCGCGAAGATTTTTTGACGGAATTAAAAAATTTTGGAGTGACTGCGGAAAAATCAAAAATCGCAGAAGACGGAGTTATTTTAAAAAATCACGGTGCGTTGGATAAATTTAATTTTTTGCGGAAAGGTTTATGTCAAGTTCAAGATGAAAGCTCGATGACGGCTGCTCGTCTGCTGAATCCTTCGGAAAATGATTTTGTTATTGATTGCTGTGCGGCACCCGGCGGAAAGACCACGCATATTGCCGAACTGATGAAAAATCGCGGAAAAATTATTGCCTGCGACATTCACGAACACAAAATAAAAAAAAATCCGTCAAAATGCTGAACGGCTCGGAATAAAAATTATTGAACCGATTTTAACGGACGCAAGAAAAATTGGAGAAAAATTTTTTGAACAGGCTGATAAAATTTTGGCTGACGTGCCGTGTTCAGGCTTGGGAGTAATTCGCAGAAAAGCCGATTTAAGATTGAAAAAAAATCCAGCAGAAATTTCAGAACTTCCGAAACTTCAGCTGGAAATTTTATCGAGTGCGGCGAAGGCTTTAAAACGCGGAGGAATTTTAATTTATTCAACTTGTACAATTTTAAAACGTGAAAATGAGGAAGTCATAAAAAAATTTTTGTCGCTGAACGAAAATTTTAAATTGATTGAAATGAAAACTTTATTCCCGCATATTGATAACACGGACGGATTTTTTTACGCAAAACTTTTAAACGATGTATCACAAAGATGATATCTGATGCTGATGTTCTTCAGCTGGAAGTAAAATTTCCAAGAGGCACGAACATCATTTTAAGTGTCAGTTGAAATCCATAACAAAAGATTTTATATTTTTGCTTATAGCGGTTTGGAAAAATAATGTCAGTAACCCGAGTGAGCAAACCAACCTTGACAATCAGAAAGTAAAATTCTGAAAACAGCGACTTTGATGGCATTTCGTAAAAGTTTAACATCACGAATTTTCCATTTGCGAAGAAAAGTTTTCAATTTTGACCAAAGCAACTCGATTGGATTCAAGTCAGGACTGTATGGCGGTAAATACAGAGGCAAAGTTGAATGAGGTGTTGGGAGTTAAAATTCCTCATTCCTATCTCCACACTCCTAATTGAAAAGCGTTTTCCTGTAATTGAACCTTCAAAACTTCTGTAACGTATAGTTCCGTCAAAACGCATTGCTCCGACAATTCCAGTACGTTTTGGTGTGTTAATCGGTACAGAATCCGATATTCTTACGTTGCCTATGGAACGACCGTAAAGTCTTGTCATATCGATATTGACACCGCTTTCATCGATGAAAACAAGCTGATCGGGATCGAAATGCGACCTACACTCTTTCCAAAGCTCTCTTTCCTCTTTCACTTCAGGTCTGTCTCTCTCGACGGCATATAAACTTTTTTTACGCGTAAGTAAAGCTAAGTTTGTGACGAACGGCTTTACACATCGACGGAACTTTGCAATCAAGATTTAGTCTATCGATTATTTCCTGCAAAGTTATGTCGGATTCTTCGATTATAAGTTCTGCTGTTCTTTTTAGATATTCTATTATACAATTTTTTGTGTTTTTATTTATGAAAACCGCTACAAGATATCTTTGGGATTTTTAAGCCCAATAGAATACAGACAAAAAAATGAATTTCGTTGCTTAATTTGTCCAGTTTTTTGTCCGCACTTCCCTGCCATAAGTCGTCGTTCAAAACAAAAAATCAATAAAATATTACTCCGACGACAATAAATACTAAATTTTTTTCGTGAGATTCTATTCGCATTTCACGTCTGCTAAAAATTTCTCACAGTTTTTGGTAATTTTAATCGTCGGAGTAATAAAATCTTCAAAGGATTGATTTTCTATGGTATAATTTCTTTGAAAACGTTAACAATATTGTTACTTTTTGCTTTTTTGTATTTTAGCACACTTAAGTTTCTTTATTTGTCCGCTGGCACAACGGGTTAGTTTATAGTGATTTTTCAAAGCCAAAATTTTTGAAAATGGTACAAAGTCAAGCATTATATGGTTTTATGGAAGTAGAAAAATATATTCATTTTCTGCTATAATATTTCAAATTTTGAATAAGGAGTTGTAAACTTTTGAGCATAATTCGCGAAGGATATTATTTTGCAGGAGTTGCGTTGTTGGTCGCCGTTCTTTTTTATTTTGCAATACATCCGTATGCGGCAATACTTCCCGCGATTCTTGCATGTTACTGCATATATTTTTTTAGAAATCCTAAAAGAAACATTCCCGCCGATGAATCTTTAATAGTTTCTCCTGCTGACGGAACTGTTCAGGATATTGTACATTTGGACGGCGATGACTTTATAAAATCTCCCTGCAATAAAGTCATAATTTTTTTGTCGGTTCTTGATGTTCATGTAAATCGCAGTCCGATTGCCGGAGAAATTAAAGTTCAAAAATATATTTGCGGAAGATTCCGCCCCGCTTATAAAGATTCTGTCGGCTTTGAAAACGAAAGACATTTAATCGGGATTGAAAATGAAAAAATCCGCGTGACTGTCACTCAAATTGCGGGAATTTTGGCAAGAAGAATTGTCAGTTGGGTTACTCTCGACGATAAACTTGACAAGGGCGAATTATACGGTTTGATTCGTTTCGGTTCATGTACTGAAATTGTTGTTCCCGATGATGTCGAAATTCTTGTTAAAAAAGGTCAGAAAGTACGCGGAGGAGAAACCATTATCGGCAAAATGAAAAAATAATTTTGGAGAAAATATTTTATGGAAAACTTAATTGAAATTTTTTCATCGGTGCAAGGTGAAGGAAAATATATCGGCTGTCGTCAAATTTTCGTAAGATTTTCTGATTGTAATTTGCGATGTGCTTACTGCGATACAAATTTCGGCAGAACTGATTTTTGCAACGTGGAAAATTTTTCGGGAGCAATGAAATTTTCGCAAATAAAAAATCCTGTTTCCGCCGAAAAAACTGCCGACATTATAAAAAAATTCCATGCCGAAGTTCCCGCTCATTCTGTCAGCTTTACGGGCGGTGAACCTCTCCTGCATGGAAATTTTATTTCTAAAATTGCCGAACTTCTGAAAAATACAGGACTGAAAATTTTTCTTGAAACTAACGGCACACTTTTTGAAGAATTTGAAAAAATTTTTGATTCCGTCGATATTGTCAGCATGGATATAAAACTTCCAAGCATTACGGGGAAAAATTTTTTTCCGCAACATGAAAAATTTTTAGAACTTGCACGGAAAAAAGATTTCTACTCAAAAATTGTTGTATCTGATGAAACAACTTTAGAGGAATTCAATACGGCAGTAGATTTAATATTTTCAGTTGCTCCGAAAAGTTTGTTGATTCTTCAACCTGTAACTCCCGTCGGAAAAATAAAATCTGCAAGTGCAGAAAAAATTTTATTTCTGCAGTCAATCGCACTGAAAAAATTATCTGACGTTCGAATAATTCCTCAGACTCATAAATTTATAAATCTTTTGTGACGAAAAATTTTTTTATATTGTTGAAGTTTCTGCACGGTTGACAAAATTTTTGAATTTGCAATAATACCACAGAAAAAATTTTTTTATTTGAAAGAAAGGGGCAGACTGTGAGAAAAGATGTTTTGGCAAAATTACTGATTTGTTTAACGGTGATTGTTGCGTTATTTATAGTTTTCATTCGTCCGCTTGCTCATTCGATTCGTCAAGGATTGGATTTACAGGGCGGAACTCATGTAGTTTTGGAGGCTGAAGATACCGACATTGCAAAAGTTGATGAGGACGCAATGCAAAGAGTCGTCAGCATTATGGAAAAACGAGTAAACGAACTCGGATTAACTGAACCGATTATCCAGCGTGAAGGCGAAAGAAGAGTTATTATCGAGTTACCGGGAATTAAAGACCCTGACAAAGCCATTGCAACGATCGGCAAAACGGCTATGCTTGAATTTAAAGACGAAGAGGGCAATACTCTTTTGACGGGAACAGATTTAAAAGACGCACAAGCTGCCATGAATCAACAAAATAATCAGTGCGTTGTTAATTTGGAATTCAGTGACGAAGGTTCAAAAAAATTCGCCGATGCAACTTTGAAAAATGTCGGCAGACAGATTGCCATTCTGCTTGACGGAGAAGTTTTAACAAATCCTGTTGTCCGTGAACCGATTTTGGGAGGACGTGCAGAAATTTCAGGTCAGAAAGATTTGGAAGAAGCTCAACATTTGGCAGTACTTTTGAGAAGCGGTGCATTGCCCGTTAAAGTCAACATAATTGAAACTCGAACTGTCGGACCTTCACTCGGTCAAGATTCAAAAGACAAATCTGAATTTGCTTTTGTTGTCGGAATTGCGGCAGTTTTGATTTTCATGCTGTTATTTTACAGAATGTGCGGTTTTGTCGCTGACGTAAGTTTGATGGCTTATACATTGTTACTTCTTGGAGTTTTAAAAGGACTTGACGCGACTTTAACTTTGCCTGGCGTTGCGGGAATAATTTTATCAATCGGAATGGCGGTTGATGCAAACGTTTTAATTTTTGAACATTTTAAAGAAGAATTTAGAATGGGAAAAACTATTCGCATGTCAATGGACGCAGGATTTAAAAGAGCATTCACAACAATTTTAGACTCGAACACGACCACAATAATTGCGGCGGCGGTTTTATTTTTCTTCGGTTCAGGAACTATTCGCGGTTTTGCAATTACTTTAGGTCTTGGCGTTGTTCTCTCAATGCTTACCGCAATTACTTTAACGCAATACATGCTTAAACTCATGGTAAATTCAAATATTTTCAAAAGCCCGAGCATTTACGGGGCAAACGGTTTTGTTTTATTTGATGAAAGGGCGGTGAAGAAAAATGCCTAAATTTGATATTGCGGGACGTGCAAAAATTTGGTTTATAGTTTCACTGCTCATAATTATCCCGGGAATTTTTTCAATGGCGACACGCGGTCTAAATTTTGGAATTGATTTCACGGGCGGAACAATCATAGATTTAAAATTTGAACAGCCTGTAGAAATTTCAAAAGTTCGCGAAAGTTTGAAACCATTCGGACTGGACGGAGCAACAATTCAGTTATCGGGAGAAAGTTCAGATGTTTCCGCGTCAACTGATGTCATGATCCGCACGATTGATTTGGAAGAAAATCAGCGTAAAGAAGTCATGGCTGGAATAAAATCAACCGTCGGAAATTACGAAGTCATGCGGGAAGAAAAAGTCGGAGCAACAATCGGCGGAGAATTGATTTTCAATGCGATAATGGCTCTGATAATTTCATGGGTTTTGATAATTTTATACATTGCTTACAGATTTGAATTTAAATTCGGTTTGGCTGCAATCGGTGCGTTGATTCATGATATTTTGATTGTGCTGGCGATTTTCTCTTTCACGCAAAAACAAGTTGACTCGTCATTTGTTGCGGCACTTTTAACAATAGTCGGTTACTCAATAAACGACACTATTGTTATTTTTGACAGAATCAGAGAAAACTTAAAACTTCATTTCAGACGCGGAGGAAATGTCGGCGAACTTGTCAACCGTTCAATTTATCAGACTTTGACTCGCTCGCTTTATACAGTCTTTACATGTTTATTTACGACTTTTGCACTGTACTTTTTCGGCGGAGAAACTACAAAAGATTTTGCCTTTGCTTTGATAATCGGTTTTACAAGCGGTTGCTATTCTTCAATTTTTATCGCGGGACCTCTTTGGCTGACTTTTAGAAATTGGAAAAAATAATTTCGATTAGTAAAGGAGTGCTTTTTTATGAGAGGAGTTTTATTTTCTGTAGTTGCATTGGCTGTTATCATCAGCGGAATTTTTTCAGCGTCGGCTCGTTCAATTCCTGTAGACACGCCGCCCAAAATTCCAAAGCCGTCCGAAGAAAATATTTCACTGCCACACAAACATAATGCAGATTGTGAAAAAACTTCCGAAGAACCTGTTCAAATTATTTGTATTTTGGATCGTTCAGGTTCAATGCAGTCACTTACGGAAGATACTATCGGCGGATATAATTCTTTTTTGGAGAAACAGAAAAAAAATCCCGGTAAAGCTGAAGTCACGACAATTTTATTTGATGACGAATATGAAAAAATTGCTGACGCTGTTGACCTTAATGAAATTCAAGATTTGACTTCGGAAGATTATTTTGCACGCGGGACAACTGCTCTGCTTGATGCGGTCGGCAGAACTATTATGGATACTCTCGGCAAAATGGAAAAAGAAAAAATCTGTCCCGAAAAAAGAAGAGTTCTTGTTATGATAATGACTGACGGACAAGAAAACGCCAGCAACGAATACAGCAAGGCAACCGTCAAAAAACTTATCGAGGCAACTACTAAAGAATATAGTTGGAATTACATTTTCATAGGTGCGAATATTGATTCGGCGGCTGAAGCGGGATCAATCGGAATCAACGCAAAACATGCGGCAAATTATTCTCACGATCGTAAAGGTGTTGGAGAAAGTTTTTCAATGATGGACGCTGCCGCAACTGAAGTCCGTGAAAAAGGAAAAGTCGGCGACAACTGGAAGAAATAAAAAAAACACTTCCCAATTATCGGAAAGCGTTTAAAAAAAATTTTTTCCCTCTGTTATTCGGAGGGATTTTTTTTTTGAAAAATTTTTATCTCAATTTGAAAAATTCAATAGCTTTATGAAGTTCTTCAGACATATCCGCAAGTTGTCTGCTGGAGGACGCAATTTCTTCGGTAGATGCTGAAAGCTGTTGCGTTGTAGCCGAAATTGTTTCTGTTTGTTCGGAGAATTTTTGAGCAGTTTTATTTATTATTCCTACAGCGGTAACAATCTTTTTATTTCCTGTTTCGGCTTTTTCAATCGCGTCGGTAGTCAAAGAAATTTTTTCTGTGAGAGTGTCAATTTCCGCAACAATTTCACGGAAAGCCCCGCCCGCTTCGTTGACTGCCAAAACACTTTTTTCAGTAGTTTTTGCACCTGAACTCATAGATTCAACGGCTTTTTCTGTTTGATTTTGAACGTCAGAAATAAGTTTATCAATTTCATCAGCTGCGACGGCAGATTGTTCGGCGAGTTTGCGTACTTCGTCAGCAACAACCGCAAAACCGCGACCATGTTCACCTGCACGAGCCGCCTCTATTGCCGCATTAAGAGCAAGAAGATTTGTTTGCTCCGCTATTGCAGAAATTGTCTTAACGATATTTCCAATTTTTTCTGACTCTTCGCCCAAAAGTTTTATAACCTGTTCGGATTCTTGAACGGAACTTTGTAAAAGTTTCATGGTTTGAACGGCGTTTTCAATAGTCTTTGCACCGATTTCTGCAGTTTTTATCGCCTTATCTGATGCAGAAACGACCGCATTTGAATTTTTTGCAATAACATCGAGCATTTCGCCCATATTATTTACGGCTTGATCTGCAGAATTTATGGCATCTTTTTGTCCGACCGCATCATTTGCAAATTCGGTTACTGAAGCTGCAATTTGATTCGCCGCCTCCGCCGATTGCCGTGAATGTTCGTTTAAAAGTTCTGATGACTCTGCAACAGTTATGGCACTTTTTTTGGCTTTGTGGAAAAATTCGTTAAGTTTTTCGGTCATTACCTCGAAAGCTCCGGCAACCCTTCCAAGTTCGTCATTTGATTCGATTGGAATTTCCTTCATGGACAAATTACCTTTTGCAATTTCGTCAGCAGTATGATTTATTGTCAGAATCGGTTTAACTGCTTTGTTTGAAACAAATATCGCAATAAGGACAATCAGAATAAATACTACGACAGACACACCGAATGAAAATAAAGCCTCGTTGATTGCTTGTTTTTCAATAAAGCTGTACGGTCTTATTGTGGTAACGATCCAGCCGGTATAAGGTTCTTTTTCGTAGCTTATCAAGTGTTTTGCACCGTCAATTTCTATTTCTTCAACATTTATTTCTCCCGAAGTTGCTTTTTTCACAAAGTCATATGAACTTGCATCTATACGATCTTCTTCTTTTTCAATTTTGATTGAAGAATGTGCAAACAATTTTCCGTTGCCCTCAAAAATAGCCAGTCGAGTTTCTTCGTCTGCTTCTTGTTTCAAAAGTTCGGAAAGAGATGAAACATTGTAATTTCTTTGAATCATTCCGATAACTTTTCCGTTTGAATCTTTTACGGGAACTTCAATGACCACAATAGAAAGTCCTGTGGTTTTGCTGACGACAACTCCGGAAACATATTCCTTGCCTTGCATAGCCTCTTTAAAATAATCTCTCGAACTGAGATCAACAAGTTTAGAATCGTCACTTCTTACAAGTTGTTGACCCGCTTTGTCGGTAATTACAATGTTGCTGGAATCTTTAAAAAGAGCATTGGCACCTTTAACCAACGATTTCATATCAGCATTGCGATTTTCGCTAGCAGCTGTAAGATAATTCTGTACAGTAGGATTTACTGCCAACAATCTTAACGCCGTAAAATTGTTCCCCATCATAGATGATGCTTCTTTTCCGATAAGTTCGGTTTGAACTTTCATTTCATGTTCTGCGGTTTCAAATGCCGATGTATAAGTAAGATGAGCACTGATAATCATCGTGATTATTAGCGGAACCATACCTATAGTAACTAACAAAAAAATCAGCTTTGATTTTATACTGCTCAAAAATCCCACAAACCCTTCCTCCTCTTTAAACCTTCTAAAATTTTCAAAAAAATATCTCGTGATACTTACGATAAAATATTTGAAAATCCTGTATCAAAAAATTTTTTCAGAATATTTTTTTTAACAGCGAAAAAGAAAAAGTAATGTACAAGAAAAATAAATTCGTGTTATAATCTCTTCAAATTTTTGTAGAGTTTTTTTATTGAGGTGAAAATTTTGAAAGGAAAATTGATTCTTGAGGACGGAACTGTTTTTCGCGGACAGATTTTTGGCGGAACAAATGCGAATTCAGAAGGCGAAGTTGTTTTTAATACAGGTATGACAGGTTATCAGGAAATTTTAACAGACCCTTCCTATTGCAGACAGATTGTAACTTTGACTTATCCTTTAATCGGAAATTACGGCACGGCAAAAATTTTTGAACAGAGCAGAAAAAGTTTTGTATCGGGCTTGATTATCGGGGAACTTTGTACAATTCCAAGTAATTCGACTTTAGAAAGAACTTTGGCAGAATATTTGACAGTCGAAAGAATTCCCTGCCTTTACGACGTTGACACCAGAGCATTAACAAGAAGAATTCGTGCAGAAGGAACCATGAAAGGCGTTATCGTCAGCGAATACACTTCACAGCTTACAATAGATCAAATGATGGAACTTCCTATTGATACCGATGTTGTTGAGCAGGTTACGACGAATAAAACTTACACGCTGGAATCTGACAAAAAAGATGCTCCTTTTGTTGTCGCTATGGATTTTGGAGTTAAAAGACATATTTTGGAAAGCATGAACAATCTCGGCTGTAAAGTCATGGTTGTTCCTGCAGGAACTTCGGCAGATGATATTTTGTCGATGAATCCTGACGGAGTTTTTTTGTCAAACGGTCCAGGAGATCCGAAAGATGTTCCTGAAATTATTGACGAGATAAAAAAACTTATCGGAGAAAAACCGATTTTTGGAATTTGTTTAGGTCATCAGCTTTTGGCGTTGGCAATGGGAGCGGACACTTATAAATTAAAATTTGGTCATCGCGGTTCCAATCAGCCCGTAAAAGATTTGAGGACGGGAAGAGTTTATATCACTTCTCAAAATCATGGTTACGCCGTTGACGAAAAATCTTTGAAAGATATTCCGCTTGAAATTACTCATATTTCCATGAACGACGGAACTGTTGAAGGCATGCGTCATAAGGAACTTCCGATTTATTCCGTGCAGTATCACCCTGAAGCCTCGCCCGGTCCTACCGACAATATGTATTTGTTCGATGAATTTTTCAAGATGATGGAGTCTGAAAGATAAATTTAAATTTTAAAAATTTGAAAACCGCCGTACTTAATTTGACGGCGGCTGTATTTTTTTATGAGAGCAGAAGAATTTTCAGAGATTTATTTTGCTTGTCAACAAGTAATACATTGACTTTTTTTATTGAAACTTCTAAAATTCTGCCATACTTTTATAAAAAATGGGGGAGGGGTTTTTTGTGTTTTTTCCAAAGAAAAAATTACTGAGAGCGGCGATAATAACTGCAGTAATTTCTTCACTTTTCACAGGTTGCGGCTCGCAAGAACAAAAACAAATGCAAGCACCAAAACAACAAGTCAAAGTCATGAAAGTTGTTCAAAGAGATGCACCGCTTTCCAGTGAATATGCAGGACAGTTAATCGGCACTGAAGAAGTCAAAGTCCAATCCAAAATCAGCGGGAACGTTGTAGAAAAATTTGTAGTCGGCGGACAGTATGTTGAAGAAGGACAATTACTTTTCAGAATTGACGACCGCCAATATAAAACTTCAATTTTGCAGGCACAGGCGGACTTGGCACAGACTGAAGTAAATTTGAAAAATGCCGAAATAGATTTACAACGCTATCAAATGCTTTTGAAAGAAAATGCAGTTGACGAAAAAACTGTTACCACTCAAGAAGCTTTAGTTCGTTCATATGATGCGGCGGCAGGAGTTAAAGCGGCGGCTATTCGTCTTGCTGAAGAAAATTTAGCCGACACAAATATTTATGCTCCCATGAGCGGACAACTCGGTGTTGATGATGTCGCGGTAGGAACTTTTGTTTCAGCGGGACAAACTAACCTTGTTACAATAGGCTCACTTGATCCGATTTTCGCACAATTTTCAATCAGCGAAAACGAATATTTAAAATTTATGACAGTTCAATCAATGAGCAGTGAACATAACCCTATGCAAGTTTCAATTACTCTCAGCGACGGAAAAGAATATCCTTTTGTCGGAAGAATCGTAGAAACTGACAGAGAACTTGCAAATAATACAGGCTCACTCACCATGAAAGCAATTTTCCCGAATCACGGCGGACTTTTGATGCCCGGAATGTTTGCCCGCGTAAAACTCACCGGAGAAACTATTCCAAATGCAATTTTAGTTCCTCAGCGTGCAGTTCAACAGCTTTTAGGAAAAAGTTTTGTCATGACTGTCGGAGATGACGGAAAATCTAAAGCAAAAAATGTTGAAATCGGTCAGAAAATCGGAAGTTATTACATTATTACAAGCGGCTTGACAGGCAACGAAAATATTATTGTCGAAGGTTTGACAGGAATGACGGAAGGTGTTGAGCTTGCTGTAACAAATGTCACGCCCGGCGAAATGGGATTTACTTTGGCTAATGTTACCACGCCATATAAAACTGATGTGGTTACTTCGGTATCAAGTTCAAATGCAAATGCTCCCGCTAATGTAAACAGATAAGGGGGGCGACGTTGTGGCAAAATTTTTTATACACAGACCAATTTTCGCAATAGTAATTTCGCTGATAATTGTTCTGGTCGGAATTTTGGCGGGACTTCAGTTACCTATAGCACAATATCCGCAAATTTCTCCGCCTACAATTTCAGTCAGCACAAATTACGCCGGTGCAAATGCTGAAGTCGTAGATCAGACTGTTGCACAGGTTATTGAACAGCAGGTAAACGGCACACAGGGCATGGACTACATGAATTCAAACTCTGACGACACAGGGCGTTACAGTTTATCCGTAGTTTTTGAAGTCGGCACTGATGGCGATATGGACTCCGTTAAAGTTCAAAATAACGTTGCCGTTGCTACTGCAAGTTTGCCAAGTGCAGTACAGGCTCGCGGTGTTGTTACTCGTAAATCTTCAAATGATATGGCTTTGTTTCTGTCAATGTATTCATCTGACGGAACTTATGACAGAGCATTTATGAAAAATTACGCCGATATTTATTTGCTGGACGAAGTTAAACGCGTCAACGGTGTCGGCGATATTCAAATTTTCGGTTCAGATTATTCCATGAGAGTCTGGCTGAATCCCGATAAACTTGCTGAACTGGATTTAACTATTGCTCAAGTTACTGCTGCAATCAACGAGCAGAATACACAAGCTGCGGCAGGTACAATCGGCTCAATGCCTTTGTCTCAAGGACAGGAAAAACAATATACAGGAAAACTTCAAGGACGTTTGACAACTATTGAAGAGTTCGGCGAGATAATTTTAAAATCCGACGGTAAAGGCTCCTTCGTAAAATTAAAAGACGTTGCGAGAATTGAAACAGGTCAGCGAAATTATAATATCGTTGCAAAATACAACGGAAAACCCGCTGTCGGTTTCGGTGTTCAGCTTACCTCAGATGCTAACGCTATGGAAACAGTTGCCGCTGTCAAAGAAATTATCGAACGCGAAAAATCAAAACTTCCTCCCGGTTTGGTAGTCGCTCAAATTTTCGACTCTACGGACTATATCAGAGAATCTATTTCGGAAGTTGTTCATACTTTTGTTGAGGCTTTGGCGTTGGTTGTTATCGTTATCTTTGTATTTTTGCAGAGTTGGCGCGCAACTTTAATCCCTCTTCTTGCTGTTCCCGTCAGTTTAATAGGAACTTTCGGAGCGTTTATCGTACTGGACTTCTCGATAAATACTCTGACACTTTTTGCGATGGTTCTGGCGATCGGCTTGGTTGTTGACGACGCAATCGTTGTTATAGAAAACGTCGAACATCACATGGAGGACGGTCTGTCACCTGTTGACGCAACTGAAAGAGCAATGGACGAAGTTCAAGGACCTGTTGTCGCGATAGCTTTTGTATTGGCGGCAGTTTTTGTTCCCGTTGCATTTTTGGGCGGAATGACAGGCGTTTTGTATAAACAATTTGCGTTGACGATAGCAATATCAATGGCGTTATCTGCTTTCATTGCGTTGACTTTAACTCCTGCACTTTGTGCAATGATTTTAAAACCGAAAAATCCTGACGCAAAAAATATTGGATTTTTGGACAGAGCATTTACTGCATTTAATAACTGGTTCGAGAGAACTAAAAACGGTTATGTAAGAATTGTCGCGGCTTTTATCGGAAAATCTAAATTTGCGATTGTGTTCATGCTTTTAGTCGGCGGATTGACTTGGATAGTTTATCAAAATCTGCCGTCAACTTTCGTACCTGATGAAGATCAAGGATATTTTATGACTTCGGTCAGTCTGCCTGAAGGTACTTCAATGAATCACACGCAGGAAACTATTGATAAATTGGCAAATGCGGTTATGCAGGAAATGCCGGGTCTTGATGCGTGTATGTCGGTTACAGGTTTTGATATTCTTTCATTCGGTTCAAAACCAAGTGCAGGTATAGTTGTTTGCGGTCTGAAATCTTGGGGACAACGTGATGTAAATGTTCGGCAGTGTATCGGAAAAATGTTCCAGCTTGGAGCGATGACGGTTCCGGAAGCCAGAGTTATCGCCTTCAATCCTCCCGCACTTCCGGGACTTGGATCTGTCGGCGGCTGGTCTTTGCAATTACAAGATTTGTCAGGTCATACCAATGAAGAACTCAACGCACTTGCGACCAAAATTGTTGCAAAAGCAAATCAGCGTCCCGAACTTCAGGGCGTAAGAACGACTTTTAATATTGCGTCGCCTACTGTTGAATATGAAATTGATCGCGAAAAAGTTAAACAACTCGGCGTGCAGCTTAACGACGTTTTTACGGCTCTTCAAGCAAATTTCGGCGGTATCGAAGTCAACGACTTCAACCAATTCGGAAGAACTTACAAAGTTATTTTGCAGTCTGACATTCTTTACAGAACAGAGGCTGAATCCGCTAAATTTATTTTCGTAAAAGGTGCAAACGGACAGAAAGTTTCGCTTGATACTCTTATTATCCCGAAATTCAGCACAGGCCCTACTCAAATTTCAAGATTTAATGTTTCTCGTGCAATAGCTTTTCAAGGTAATGCGGGACAAGGTTACAGCTCCGGACAGGCTATGAAAGCCATTGAAGAAGTTGTGACTGAAGAAGCGGGAACAGGATTTAATATCGAGTGGTCAGGACAATCTCGCGAAGAAAAGAAAGCCGCAAGTTCAACAAGTCAAGTTTTGGCGTTGGCGTTGGTGTTCGTATTCTTGATGCTTGCCGCGTTGTATGAATCTTGGTCAGTGCCTTTTGCGGTATTGCTTACAGTTCCTACAGGAATTTTGGGAGCGGTTGTTTCTGAATATGTTCTCGCAATGATTGAAGGAATGTTTGGAATACAAAATCCCGGTTTACAAGACAGCGTTTACATGCAGATCGGAATAATTATGATAATTGGGTTGGCGGCGAAAAATGCTATTCTGATTGTTGAATTTGCAAAGGTTCGCGTTGATAGAGGAATGACACCGATTAAAGCGGCACTTGAGGCGGCAGGACTTCGACTCCGTCCTATTCTGATGACTTCGCTTGCTTTTATCATAGGTTGTTTACCGTTGGCGGTGGCAGTCGGTGCAGGCTCTGCGGCTCGTAACGGAATGGGCGTGGCAGTTGTCGGCGGAATGTTATTTGCTACGACACTCGGAATATTTTTAATTCCTGTATTTTTCGTAATAGTTGAATGGTTCGCAGAAAAATTCGGCTTTATGAAACAGGAACGCAAAAAATCTTCAATCGATTACATGTAATTTTTGAAAAAAATAATACGTTCTCATTTAAGAGAAGAGCAAAAAATATAAAATTTAATTTGGCTGGCAGGATTTGCCAGTCATTTTTTTATACTAAAAAAATCGAAAAAGGCAAGATCCAAAAACTTGAAACCTTGCCTTTGTTAATTTCGCTATGGTTCTTTCGTTGTCATAAAAAAATAACAAAAAATGAACCGCTAACCTTCAGAACTTTTCGACATAACAACTTTTAAAACAAATTTTGGAAGTGCGATCAATCTTCCTGCACGGCTCGGCTGTAACATTGCTCTGAAAAGCCATTCAAGTTTTGCCTTCTGCATCCAAAGCGGTGCACGTTTTACAACTCCCGCCATTACGTCAAAAGTTCCGCCCACTCCGATTGAAACGGGAACTTTTAATTCATCTTTATGAGCGTAAAGCCATTTTTCTTGTTTCGGTACTCCCAACGCGGCAAGCAGAATGTCAGGTTGAGATTTTTTTATCTGCGAAATTATTTCAGGTTCGTCCTCTGCAGAAAAATATCCGTTCCGAACTCCGACAATTTTTATATTCGGGTAAAGTTCTTCTGCTTTTAATTTTGCTTTTTCAGCGATAGTTGGTGCGGCTCCGAATAAAAAAATTTTCCATGACTTTTTTGGCGAAATTTTCATGATTTCTTGTACTAAATCATAGCCCGCAACTCTTTCAGGCATATTTTTTCCGAGATGATGAGCCGCCCAGACTGTTCCCGCTCCGTCTGCCGTAACAAGTTCAGCCGAATTCAAAATTTTTTTTAATTCTTCGTCCTCTGTTGCTCTCATTAACATTTCTGCGTTTGCCGTAGCAACTAGGGAAGATTTTTTTTCGGAAATTAAACTTTCAATTTTTTCAACAGCTTGTGCCATTGTCAAAGCGTCAACTTTTACGCCTAAAATTTCTACTCTCTCAAACATAATTCAATCTTTTCTAACTTTAAATTTTTCTTGACGGACAGTCTTTTTTGTCACATTCGGCACAGGAATTTTTTTTGTCTGCGGAAACTTTTTTATTTGCAGAAATTTTTTCCAGACCGATAACCGCCGTGATAGATTTTCGCGGAATCAACATCATAGAAATACTTAACTTCATTCCTATTTCTTCCGCACCTGTAATATTAAAAAAATTTTTTTGCTGAATCAAATTCCAGTCGCCGTAACCCGGACTGTAACGCCAACGCATTTTATAACTTTCCTTTGCAATTTCACGTTCAACAGCTTTTTCAAGTGAGTCTGCGGCTTGTTCGACTGCACAGGTTGCCGCCGCGTCCATCAACATTGCCTCATAATAATTTCCCTGCTTGAATCTTGTAGTAATTTCCTGCTCAATTTTTTCTCCGACGGTAACAGCCATGCAGATAACTTTTTCACAGCCGTCCAAATGTTTTTCAATCGACTTCCCAATAATTTGAAAATGCGGCTCCGACAAAATAATTTTATTTTCGCTGTCGTAGTCGTAAGTTTTCCAAATTCCCCGCACGTCCAAAAAAAGCAGAGCCTCTTCGCATGCCTCAACAATATTTTCTTCTTTAAATTTTTCTGCTTTATCCAGTCCGGCATAACGCCGAGTTTCTGACGGATCAATTTTCAAAATTGGTGCATTGTACATCGGCATAAAAAAAACCTCCTCTAAAACGAAAAATTTTGTACCCTTCCGCTAAAATTTTTTAAAAAGAACGTCTTTTTCTGCTTAAATCTCTCAACGCATTTGTATGACCTTTTGCCTTGTCCATTTTGTAAACATAAGCCATAACTTCTGCAATCGCCTTGTAAAGTTCAGGCGGAATTTCCCGATCAATTTCAAGAGCCATTAGCATGTTCACCAAAGTTTTATTTTGATAAACAGGGACACTATTTTTTTGTGCAGTCGCCAAAATATGTTCAGCAACATGTCCGCGTCCTTTTGCTACGACTCTCGGAGCGGTATCTTGTTGCATATCATATTTCAAAGCGACAGCTTGTCTTTTGGCGATCTCGTTGGGATCATTCTCGGAAAATTGGTTTCTCTCGTCCATGTCCAGTCCTCGCACGTACAAATAATTCTTTGCTTATTATATTTCCTGCAACGTTTAACGTCAAGCAAAGTGAAATAATTCTGAAAAAAATATCAAAAATTTTAATTGCCTTTTAAAGTGAATCGGTTAAAATTTTAAAATAAAAATTTTGGAGGCGATAATATGCACGAAAAAGATACTGATGAACTTTTTGGGGAATTAATAATAAAATCCGACGTTGAAAATTTTATTGTGGCTAATCAAAACGAATTTAAAATTCCACTGCATGAATATTTGAATGAACTTCTGCAGAAAAAAATTTAACCAAAAAAGAAGTTGTCAAAGAAATAAGTTTTGACGAAAAACATTGCTATCATATTTTTGCAGGTTTGAAAAAAACTTCGCGAAAAAAACTTTTAGAAATTGCCCGTGCAATGAATTTGAATCTTTCCGAAACTCAATATCTTTTGCGTTACGGCGGTTACGGAATTTTATATCCTCGCGACTCCTACGACGCAATTATCATTTCAGCAATAGAACACAATATGACTGTTGCAGAAACTGCAGAAACTAATTTACTGCTTGAACAGCTTGGAGAACTTCCGCTGGATTCTTGAAAAATATTTTGCAATGCTTGTTTTGTGTGATAAAATTACGAAGTTTTTTATTTAGATAAAGAAAGGGAGTTTTTAAGCAGTGAATATTTTTATTTTACACCCAAGTTTTCCGGCACAATATTTAAATCTCGCACCGTATCTCGGAAGAAATCCCGAAAACAAAGTAACTTATCTTTCAAAAGAAAATTCTATCAATGCACAGTTGAGAAATGTCACTCTTGCACTTTACAAAAAACCTGACGAAAAAGCAGAAAAATGGATTGAAACCTGCGGTCCTCTTCGTCCTGCCGCTGAAGCTGTTATCGAAGGTCAAGCCGCAGTCCGTGCTATGGAATGGCTTGCGAAAGAACAGGGAGTTAAACCTGATATTATTATTGCTCATACGGGCTGGGGTTCTACTCTCTACTGCAAAGATTTATATCCGAATGTTCCGATTATCGGCTATTTTGAATGGTTTTATCATGCTGAAAACAGTGATTCATTTTGGTGGCCTGATGAAATTCCGCAGATGAGTAATAAAATTTCTATTCGCACAAGAAATGCTCATCACTTGATGAATTTAGATTTGTGCGATGCGGGAATTACTCCGACTCAATGGCAGTATCAACAATTCCCTGAAGAATACAAACCAAAATTACATGTTATTCATGAAGGTATCGACACAAAATTTTGTTCACCTGATCCAAGCGGAAAACGTCCGGGACTTGTCCTTGACGACGTAAAATTAAATCTGCCTGAAGGTACCGAAATTTTAACTTATGTTGCACGCGGTTTTGAAATTTATCGCGGTTTCCCGTATTTCATGGACGCGGTAAGAATTCTTTTGCAACGTCGCCCGAATCTTCATGTAGTTGTTGTCGGCAAAGACAGAATTTGTTACGGAGCACATCTCAAAGACGCACAAAACAAAGAAACAACATATTTAAAAGAGGAACAGAAAAAAGGCGGCTTTGATACAAATCGCGTGCATTTTGTCGGCTTGAGAAATCGCGGCGACTATCAAAAAATTCTTCGTGCGTCAAGCTGTCATGTTTATTTGACAAGACCTTTTGTTTTGAGTTGGTCTTGTCTTGAGGCTATGAGTTTCGCCTGTCCGATGGTTGCCTCAAAAACTCCTCCCGTTCAAGAAGTCATCGAAGATAATGTAAATGGACTGCTTGCAGAGTTCAGATCTCCTTATCATATTGCAAGAAGAGTTGAGGAACTTTTGGACGACAGAGAACTTGCAAAAAAACTCGGTGAACGTGCAAGAGAAACCATTCAAGAACGTTTTGAACTTATGAAATGTATGAGAGCCCAAGAAGATTTAATGTATAGTCTTGTAAGATAAATAAGGAGTTTTTCTATGACATTTGAAACTTTTATTCCTCCTCGCTCAAAATCCGTGCTGGAAGTTATTGGAGAGCAGGACGAAAATTTTCAAGACTCAAAAGAAAATTTTTCTGCGATACAGCCCGCCTGCAGTTATACTGTCGCAAAAAATTTTTCTGATGCCGAAGGAAATTTTGACACGGTACTTTTTCAAAGTGCGGCAATCGGAAATTTAAAAAATTCTGAACTTGTGGCACTGATAAAAAAAGCCGCAAAAAAATTAAATCCTCGCGGAACTTTGATTTTTACTTTGGATAATCTCGCTTTTGCCGAAAATATTTTGGCAATTTTAAAAGAAGAACCCGCAAAATTTAAAGTCACTTTGACGCAGAGCGAATTGGAAAATTCTATCGAACAGGCAGGTGCAAAAATTTCTCGTTCTCTGCATGCCTCGCGTGAAGTTGCAGTTCCGAAAAGTCTTTTAGAAATTTCTGAAACTGATGTTTCTGTTTTTGCTCATATCATTACCGCAACACTTGAAAAACTTCCGCCAAAAACTTTAATTCAAAGTTTTATCGGTGAAAAATTAGTTTGTGCTCCGATTAGAATTCATATGCCCAACGAATTTATGACGACAGAGCCGGGATTTTTTTCAGAGTCGTCTTTAATACAAGAAGGTTGCGAAATTTATGAAGATAACGACGAATACGAAAATAAAATTTTCATAAATCAAAGAGTTTCTGCACCGTCTTTTGCTTACGGGAAAAAATTTTTTGAAAAACTTCGCGACGCAAATTATTTATATCTCAGTGAAATTGACGACAATCCCAAATTGTGGCAGAAAGATTACGAAAGAACAGGCTGGATAAATTTTGCAGGAGTTCATGCAGTTCAGACTTCGACAAATGCTTTGGCTGATTTTTTGCGGCAGTTTAATCCAAATGTAAAAATTTTTGAAAATCATATCAAAAAAATTCAGCCGCCAAGAAATTTCAGCAAAGAATCTGCTCAAAAAAATCGTCCCGTGACAATTTTTTTCGGAGCATTGAACCGCGATAAAGATTTTGAAGAAATTCTTCCCGTGATAAATGATGTTGCGAAAACTTACGGCAAAAAAGTTTTGTTCAAGATTATCGCAAAACAGAAACTTTTTAATTCAATAGAAACTCAAAATAAAATTCTTCTCGGCAAGCCTAATGTTTATGACGGGCAGTATATTTCTTATGAAGAATACGAAAACGCTCTTCACACTTCCGACATTGCTCTTCTGCCTTTGCTTGATAGTGAATTTAATCGCTGTAAATCCGATTTAAAATTTATTGAGTGTGCAAGCGGCGGAGCTGTTGTTCTTGCGTCGCCTGTAGTTTATTCCGCGACTGTCAAAGACGGTGTGAACGGTTTTATTTTTAAAAACGTGAAAGAATTTGACGAAAAACTTCGCATGCTTATTTTCAACAAGTCCAAACGGCGGGAAGTTGCAGAGAACGCCTACAATTATGTTAAAAATAATCGTCTTATGAGTCAGCATTACGAAGAAAGAATTGACTGGTACAAAGAACTTTTTGCAAAACTTCCCGAACTCAACAAAGAAACTCAGGCAAGAATTGAAAAACTTGCTCCGAATTTTAAAGACGAAATTTTGACGGCTGATATAAAAATTCCCGTACACAGAAAAAATATTTCTCCTCAAAATATTCAGTCGAAAAATGAAGGGCTTTTCGGTCCGAATAACGAAATACTTATTCCGGTTTAAAGAAAAATAAAAAATTTCTGCTGAAAGGGCGTGAAAAAAATGTTGGGACTTCAATTATTTTCCATGTCGATTATTTTTTATGCCGTGTTTGTCTGTGCGGTGGTTGGAGTTTCTGTCGTTGTTTATATCAGCAGTCGCAGTCCGTCGAGAAATAAAACTTTGCTGGACGATTTAATTTTGGACGAACAGCAAAAAAATATTGACGGCTATACAAGCAACGCTGATAAAAGTAAATTTTTGGGTGCGATTGGAGTATGCTTAACAGATCTGCGTCCGTCAGGTACAGTTATTGTTGAAGGAGAACCTCTCGACGTTGTAACCGAAGGAAGTTTCGTAAAACAAGGCAACATTGTAAAAATTATAAATGTTGACGGCTCAAGAATTTTAGTAAGACAAATTTAAAATATTTTCGTAAATAAAAAAAATACTTCAGAATCATGAAATTTGAAACTGAAGTATTTTTTTGTTGCAGAATGTCATTCAAGAAGAATTTTCAAAGTTTCCCAGTCAGGTTTTGAAACTGCGGATTTTATTTGAGCAAATTTTTCTTTTTCTTCGTCGGGCAGTCTGTAAGCCTCAATAGATGCAACTACAAACATTGCTGAATCAAAATCAAAACTCGCGGAAATTTCTTTGAGAGTTTCATACGCTTCAGAAAGTTCGTCGGCAGAAATTAACGGCTTGATTGAATCATCTTCTTCTGCTTTTAAAAGTGGGGCAAGTTTATCGGCAAAACTTATGTAAAGTTCCAAAAGTCCGTCAGTTGATTCCATAATTTCATTTATGTAGCCCGAATTTCCCGCGTCCTCCAATCTTTCGGCACGGTTTGAAAGTTCTTTCGCTCCGATAACTCTTGCGGAACTTTTCAAAGCATGAACTTTTGTAGTGTAATTTTTCCAGTCCTCCGCCTTATAGAAGTTTGCAATTTCTTTTGCACCGCTCGGAACCGCTTGAGCAAAAACCGTCAACGCATCAAGATAAGCCTCAACACTTCCGCAATATTCAACTCCGCTTTCCGCATCCAAGCCCTTAACATTTTTCAGCCATTCGGGAAGTGCTGTATCTTCACCATCTTCAGAAAAGTCTTCAAAGCCTTCAAATTTTTCATGCAGTATAACTTTTTCTTTCGGCAGATACTCAATAATAGTCGATTCAAGTTTCGAGCTGTCAATCGGTTTTGTTAAATAATCTTGAAAACCTGCAGAAATATATTGCTCCCTTGCTCCTGAAATTGCATTTGCCGTAAGAGAAATAACGGGCGTGCCATGATTTAAATTTCCGGGCAAAACTTTCATTTTCTGCAAAGTTTCTATTCCGTCAATTCCGGGCATGCGGTGGTCAAGGAAAATAATATCGTAATGATTTTTTGTAACCATCGCCAAAGCCTCATAACCGCTGTCCGCCGTGTCGATTTTAATTTTTGTCTGCTTAAGAAGTCCTTTAACAACCGTCAAATTCATAACAGTATCATCAACGATTAAAATTTTTGCGTCGGGAGCGATAAATTTTTCTTTGTATTCTTTGTGCTGACTGATTGAATTATGGAAGTTTGTATCAAAATTTCCGAGCGGGTGATCGTTGACTATTGATTGTTCAATTTCAAAACTAAATTCAGAGCCTTCCCCGTAAACACTTTCAACATTCAAAGAACTTCCCATCATATTTAAAAGTCTTTGAGTGATATTCATGCCGAGTCCCGTACCTTCAACAGTACGATTTCTTTTTTCGTCGATTCTGTCAAATGCACTGAAAAGTTTTTGAATATCTTCCTGCTTAATTCCGATACCTGTATCTTTGACGCTTACATGAATTTTTATTTTGTAGTCGGAAAGTTTCTGCCCGCTCACAGACAAAACAATTCCGCCGTGTTCTGTATATTTTACGGCATTTGTTAAAATGTTCGTGATAATTTGTTTGATTCTGATTTCGTCGCCGAAAAGTTCGCTGGGCAAATCGGGAGAGGCATTTATTACAAAGTGCAGACCTTTTTTCTCTGCACGTCTTTGAATCATATGAACCAAATCATTTAACAGAGAACTCAACGCATATTCAACGTTAATTATCTCCATTTTTCCCGCTTCAATTTTTGAAAAGTCCAGAATGTCATTTACAAGACTTATCAAAGTAGTTCCCGCCGCTTGAATATTTTCCGCGTACTCAATAATATTTTTATCCGTTGACTCACGCAGAATCATTTCATTCATTCCCAAAATTGCATTTATAGGAGTACGAATTTCATGACTCATATTTGACAAGAAATTTGACTTCGCTCTATTCGCGGCTTTTGCCTCAAGTGCCAACTCTTTAAATTTTTGGTTTGATTCCTGCAAATCTTCCGTCGCTGCCTGTAAAAATGCTGCCAGACGATTTGACAGCGGAATTTTATCTTTTTTCGGTTCCTCGTCACATTGGGAGCAGGGACAAAAATTTTCGCTGTGGGTTTCTCCTTCACGAAAACCGACCGGAATTATTGACGTTGCAATTTGCCCACCTTTTCCATGATGCCTGTAAATTTCTCCACCGCCGAAACAACAACAAACTTCATCATCAATTCTTGCAAAGTCGCGAATTTCATGGGTGGCATCGTCGGCAAGAAAAACTGTCCTTGCTCCGCAGATGTACATAGTAATTCCCTGCGGATCAAACTTTCTCATTTCTTCGGACGCTTCCCAAGTTTGACGCAAAATTTCTTTCGGGTTGCCGTAACTCAGACGAACTTTTTCACCGCGTTTAACATCAGCCGTTGTATATAATCTGCCGTTAGAGTCGTAACTTTCTGTAACTCTTGAAACATCAATTCCTCCGCGATTCACAATAAAGGGAAAATCAAAAACATTAAACAATAAATTTTCGTTTGCATCGACGTTCAAATATTTTTTATAAATATGCGCGGCGGGAACATTATCAATAGTTGCAATGCAATTATTTCCGAGAGTTTCAGTAATTTTCATTTCCTTGCCGAGAGGTTTCCAGCCGAAAATATAATCAGCTCTTACATGAAGATTTTTCCCGCTGTAAGCTATCAAGATAACTCCTTCATTGTGATAATTTTTTCCTGCAGTGTATTGAGTAGTTCCTTGACCGCTTAAAGTTTTCTGAATGCCTTTCAGTTTGTAATTCAAAGTACTTTTCGGAACGGTGATTCCTGCCAATGCTCCGACAAAAGGAACATCTTCCAGACCTTTCGTCACAATTTCCAGTCCTGAAGAAATATATTCTCTGCCGCCTGAACAAAAAACTTCCACGCATTTTAAGTCAGGAATTTTTTTCAATGTTGCATTAAAATCCAATGCAGTTTCCTTGAAATTGTCCATATCATGAATATCAATTTCAAGTATGGTAATTTCCGTTTCATCGAAATAACAGCAGGTAACAATCGCACAATCATAGGGATTGTCCGAATCAGCGGGATTTTTGCTGATTTCTTCGCTGATAAAATTAGTCATGGACATCGCAACAATTTTTGCTTTTGAAAAAGTTTTTTTCATATGCCTGTGAATCAACCTTGAATCTATATCAAGAACGGCATTAGTCATGACCTTAAAAAGAATTTCCTTGCTGTTTTTATATTCTTCGCTGTTTAAAATTTCTTCAGACCATTCAGGAAATTTTTCTCTCTTGTCCAGTATGTAACTAATTTGCTTCATGCTTTCGACCTCCCAACTTAATTATACCATTTAATGCACTGTAGGAAAATAAAAAATTCCCCAAATTTTTTTATTTGAGGAATTTTTTTTGGACGAAAAATTTTTTACAAATTTTTACTACAAACCTGCCTGCTCACGAAGAGTTTCAGCCTTATCGGTATGTTCCCAAGGAAGATCAACATCAGTTCTTCCAAAATGACCGTAAGAAGAAGTCTGGCAGTAAATCGGGCGGCGAAGATCTAACATTTTAATAATTCCTGAGGGACGCAGATCAAAATTTTCTTTAACAAGTTTTTCGATAAGTTCTTCGTCAACTTTATTTGTTCCGAAAGTTTCAACGCGGACGGAAACGGGATAAGCCACGCCGATTGCATAAGCAAGTTGAATTTCGCAACGTTCGGCAAGACCTGCGGCGACAATATTTTTTGCAACATAACGAGCCGCATAGCATGCGGAGCGATCAACTTTTGTGGGGTCTTTTCCGCTGAATGCACCGCCACCATGACGAGCAAAACCGCCGTAAGTATCAACAATAATTTTTCTGCCTGTCAATCCTGAATCGCCTTGAGGTCCGCCGATAACAAATTTTCCTGTAGGATTTACAAAATATTTTGTTTCGTCAGTCAAAAGACCTTCGGGGACAACAGGTTTAATGACATATTCAATCATGTCTTTTTTAATCTGTTCAACTGAAACGCTGGGATCATGTTGAGTAGAAATAACAATCGTATCGACTGCTACAGGTTTTCCGTTTTCATAAACGACAGTAACTTGAGTTTTGCCGTCTGGGCGGAGATAATCAATTTCTTTTGTAACTTTTCTGATTTCTGCAAGTTTATAAGCAAGTTTATGAGCCAAAGAAATTGGCAACGGCATATATTCGGGAGTTTCGTTTGTAGCATAACCGAACATCATGCCCTGATCTCCTGCACCGATAGCCTCTTCAGCCGCCATATTTCCTTCACGGGATTCAATAGCTCTGTTGACACCTTGAGCAATGTCTGGGGACTGTTCGTCAAGAGAAATTAAAACTCCGACGCTGTCCGCATCAAAACCGTATGCAACATTTGTATAGCCGATTTCACGAATTGCATTACGAATAATTTTTGCAATGTCAACATAACATTTTGTAGTAATTTCTCCGACAACATGAACTTGACCGGTTGTCACTACGGTTTCACAAGCGACACGACCTTCAGGGTCTTTTTCCAAAATCGCATCTAAAATGCTGTCTGAAATTCTATCGGCAACTTTATCGGGATGCCCTTCAGTTACCGACTCGGAAGTAAATAAAGTTCTCGCCATAAATATTTCCTCACTTTCTTTTCAAACAAAAAAAACAGTATCAATTCGTGCAAGTTAGCATATTTGTTTTAAGCTGTCAAATGACAAGGAAAAATTTATTTAAGCGTCGAACATTCATTAAAATTTTTTTGTGAGTTGGTGTGCGTGGAAAAAATTTATTCTTTCTGGGAAGTGATGATGCTTCCAAATATCAGCAGGTTTTACAACAACAAATATCTTTCCGCTATTCGTCATACGTTTTATATTTTGATGCCGTTTTGGTTGACGGTTTCTTTTTTTGACATACTCGGAAATTTATTTTTAAATCCTTTCGGAATTTTGATGAGTGGCGAAGGTTTAAATTTAGGTTTTTGGATAACGGGACTTTCAGGCGAAGAATATTTGAAAAGTGATTTCGTAAAAGTTTTATCCGAATACAAACAAATAATTTCAATCGGCTACAGTTTGGTCGCAGTAATTGCAACGGCAGTTTTATCGGCTAAACTTTCAGAAATTTGGAATACTGACAGAAGATTGACGGTTTTTTGTTCTCTGTCTGCATTCGTTTTAATTTCTCCGCTGGCGGCACATGACCAAAATGTAATGAAAGATTATTTTGCGGAACTTGGATTTTTTTCTGCATTTTCTTCGGCTTTTTTGTCGGCAAAAATATTTTCAGTACTCTATGAAATAAAAAAATTGCGGTTGAAAATTCCGAAGGCTTTCCCGCGTGAACTTTCTTATTATTTGGAAGCGGTTCTTCCAGTTTTGATAACGTTATTAATTTTTTCTTTGCTGTCTTTAATATTCACCGAAATGAAACATGGCGGAGAGGAATATTTAAAAAGTTTTGCGGCGTTGGATATTTTTCAAAATCTTTTTTTTGTACTCTGCTATCAATTTTTTGTCTGGTCTTTGTGGTGGCTCGGAATACCCGGTCACAGCATAACCGCAAAAATTCAAGAGGCGGCTTATATGTCTGCACAGTTTGGAAATAATACAGGCTCGGTGTTTTCAATTTTTACGATGGGATTTTTTGAAGCAAGTGTAATTCATGTTCTCGGCTTGATAATTGCAATTTTGGTTTTCTCACAACATGAACAATGGCGATCAATTTCAAAATTCAGTCTGCCTTTTATGGCCTTCAACGTGCAGGAAATTTTTATTTTCGGTCTGCCCGTAATTTTAAATCCCGTGTTTTTACTGCCGTATATTTTCGCTCCGCTTGCAAATACTTTTGTCGGATACATGGCAATTTCTTGGGGAATTGTCCCGATTTTTCAAACTGACATTCCATGGACAATGCCGCTTTTTATCAGTTCTATTGCCGCGACTCATTCGGTAATGGGCGGAATTTTACAGCTTGTCTGGCTGGTTATGGATATTTTTATTTATGCTCCGTTTGTAATAACTGCAAACTCCATGCATCTGCCTGAAGAAAAAAAGGGCGGTGAAAAATCTTGAACGAAAAAAGATTTTCAGAAAATAAATTTGCAAGAAGATTTTATCTGCTGAATTTTTATGTGACAATTTTATTGTCGGCTGCAATTTTTATTTCAATTTATCAATTCGGCGGAGAAACTTGGCACGGAAAAACTCAAGTTGCTTTGATTCTGCCCGGCGAAAAAGAAGAACTCGGCTGGAATAAATCTCAATATCTTGCACTTAGAAACGTTTGCGAAAAAAACGACTGTGAACTTGTCATAAAGGAAAATGTTCCTTCAGATTATATTTCTTCAAGAAAAGTTGTTGAAGAACTTTCAAAAAATAATGTGTACTATTTTTATTTCACAAATGGCTGTAAATTATCTGACTTGAAAAGAATCAGCGGAGAATTTCCAAAAATTTCTGCCAGCACGATAGAAAGTATTTCAGTTTTGTGGGCTCGCGGAAGATGTTCGATTTTGGCTTTTGAAGGTTCGTATCTTGCGGGAATTTTGGCAGGCACTCGAACAAAAACAAATAAGGTAGGTTATATTGCCCCGTTCAAAGATTCCGAAGTCAATCAGGGAATAAATGCTTTTGTTTTGGGCGTGCAGAGAGTAAATCCAAACGCAGAAATTTTAATAAATTGGACGAATTCATGGGATAATAAATCCGAAGAAATGCAGGCTGTTCAAAATTTAAAAGCAGAACATGTTGACGTGCTGACTTATCACCAAAACGGCGATACAGTTCCAAATACCGCAAGAAATGTAGGAATTTATTTTATCGCGTTTAATGAAGTTTATCCTGACAATAATTTTTGTTTAGCGTCAATAAAAATTGATTGGCAGACAATTTACAAAGAATTATTCAGATATAAAGATACTTCAGCCGCAAGCCGTTTAACTGCAGTCGGAATAAACAATAATTATGTTGACTTTGAAATTTCGGAATATGCGACAAAGCGTGAGAAAGTTGCAGTCGATACCGTCAAATGGGAAATTAAAAACGGCAGAATTATTTTTATCGGAGATATTTACGACAGAAACGGCGTAAAAAAATGTTCGGCAAATGAGGCGATAAGCCTTAGAAGTTTGAATGAAAATACAGACTGGCTGATTAAGGGAGTGAGAATTGTTGGAAACTGAAAAAACTGCACAAGCCGAAAATATTGAATCGGCTGAACCTGCCAAAAAAAATTTATTTACTTTTGCTCTAAAACTTGTAGGAAGATTTTTAGTATTTCTTGTCGGTCTTACGATAATCGGCTGGCTTATCCTAACGAAAATGGAAGGCATGCTAAAAGACGAAATTGAAAAAAATGTTGCCAACCTTGCAGAAATTACTGCACAGATCGCTGACGAAAGATTTAAAGGCGAATTAATTCAAATGCATCGTTATGCCAAACAGTTGGAAATCGGAAACATGACTCCTGTCTCTGTTGTTTCAGCAATAAATTTGGGAGAACCGGGAGTTTCTTCCGGAATTTATGACTTGAGAGGAATTTTATTGGCAGGTACTGCAATTTCTGAAGAAGCAAAAGAACAGATTAAAAGAACTTTTACGGGCAGCAGTATGGTAGAATACTACAAAGATATAGGAATTGTCATGACTGTTCCTGTAGTTTTTAACGGAAATGTTAGATACGCAATTTACAAGATTTACGGTGAAAAAATTCTTCAAGAAAAATTTTTCCATCTTGAAAATAATTTCAGCTACTACACTTTGATTTGTGACAGAGAAAAAAGTCGCGTTGTTGTTCCGTATAAAGGTTTCGGACCCGGCGACAGATTTTTTGACGAGAGTCAGAATTTGCCGAAAGGTTATTCTGCAGTCATGCAGAAACTGGAAAATAACAGTGCTGCGGCTATGTATTCGACTTTCATTGATCCCGAATACATGATTTTTGCGGCGGAACTTCAAGGAAATTTTGTTATTATCGGCTATGTTGAATGGAATGCAATAATAGGGGAAATTTTTGAAGTTCACCATATTATTTTATGGGTTTTCTTCCTGATTATAGTTTTGTTCAGTATTTTTGTTTTGTATGCGTTTACCGCCGAATTAAATGTTGCAGAGAGCGACGAACTCCGCGAAGCAAAATATGAGGCTGACAGAGCCAACCAAGCGAAAAGCGAATTTCTTGCGAATATGTCCCATGAAATCAGAACTCCTTTAAATGCAGTTTTGGGAATGGACGAAATGATTTTGCGTGAAGTTTCCGCCGACTCTCCAATAAAAAAATATGCGTGGAATATTAAAACTTCGAGCGAAAATCTTTTGTCTATAATCAATGATATTTTGGATTTTTCAAAAATCGAATCGGGAAAAATGGAAATTGTCGAATCAACTTATTATTTGAGTTCGGTTTTAAATGACATTTTCAATATGATGAGATTTAAAGCACAACAGAAAGATTTGGAATTTAAAATTGAAGTTGATGAGTCTGTCCCTGATGTTTTATACGGCGACGAAGTGAGAATCAGACAAGTTATCGTGAACATTTTGAACAACGCGATTAAATACACTCAACAAGGTTCAGTAACTTTTAAAGTCGGTTGGCAGAGATTGGCGGACGGTTCTGCACTCATGAATTTTTCTTCGATTGATACAGGTATCGGAATTAAAGAAGAAGACTTGCCGAAATTGTTCAGCAAATTCCAGCGTTTGGACTTGAAAAAAAATCGTACTGTTGAAGGTACGGGCTTGGGACTTTCTATAACCATGCGTCTTGTAAAAATGATGAGCGGAGAATTAAAAGTTGAGAGCGAATACGAAAAAGGCAGTACTTTCACTATACTTATTCCGCAAAAAGTTGAACAATATGAGGCGATCGGAGATTTCAGAAAACGTGCAGAAGAATTTATTAAGCAGCAGAAAAATTATCAGGAAAGTTTTATCGCTCCCGATGCGGAAGTTTTGGTCGTGGACGACAGCGACATGAATTTATTTGTTGTTGAAAATCTTTTGAAGAAAACTGAAGTAAAAATTACTCGGTGCATTAGCGGAAAAGAATGTCTTGAAAAAATTGCCGAAAATCATTACGACGTTATTTTCTTAGATCACATGATGCCAGAAATGGACGGTATTGAAACTCTTGAACGTGCAAAAGAAATGAAGGACAGCAAATGCAAAGATACTCCGATTATCGCACTGACGGCAAATGCAATTTCAGGAGTCCGCGAAATGTTTATAAGCAAAGGTTTCACGGATTATTTGTCAAAGCCTGTTGCGGGAAAGGATTTGGAATTTATGCTGCAAAAATATCTGCCCGCCGACAAAATTATTACAGTTGACGAAGATTTTCAGCCCGAAGAAAATATTTCTGTTCCCGAAGAAAATTCACAAGCTGACGAGCCGCAAAAAGTTGAGGAAGTCGAAAAAGTCGAAGAGCCTAAAGAGGAAATTAAAGAGGAAATTAAAGAAGAACCTGCAGAAAATTCTTCTGACGAAGTTGAAAATATTGATATGGAACTTGGCATGAGTTACTGCGGTGACATGGAAGACATGTACAGGGAATTTGTGAAAATGTTCTGCGACAGAAAAGAAGAGGTTACGGAAAAATTGAACAATGCTTTCAAAACTGAAAACTGGAAAGACTACACAACTTTTATTCATGCTTTGAAGTCAAGTTCGCTTTCAGTCGGCGGAAAAGTTTTGTCGGAACATGCAAAGTCTTTGGAAATGGCGGGGCATGCTTATTTGGGCGGAGATGAATCGCAATTAGATTATATCCGCGAAAATCATGAAAAAGCCATTAAACTTTACGAAGAATTTATCGAAGAGGCTAAAAAGAAAAATTTAGTAGAGTAGCAGAGGTGTTTTCATGAGAAAAATTATTTTTGATTTGCAGATTTTTGCAGATGTTACAGAAGGAATTACAGTGACAGGCGAAGTTGTGACCGTCGATAAAACTTTCAAAGGTTCAAAAATAAATCTTATGATTACGGCTCAAGCGTCACAAAAGTCAACGCGGCTAAAACTTCTAATGGTCTGCAGATTATCGGCAATAATTACGCAAATTCTTTGGTCAGCGGTAGCGGTGCTGACAGTTTAGTCGGAAATGCGGGAAATGATACTTTAATTGGCGGGAAAGGAAATGACAGTTTATTTGGCGGTTACGGCGACGATTATTTAAACGGCGGAACAGGTAACGATATTTTTCATGCAGGTTCGGGAAATGATAGTTTAATCGGCGGAAACGGTGCGGATTATTTAAGCGGAGGATACGGAAAGGATTCTATTCTCGGCGGTTCAGGAAATGATACACTGCTCGGCGGAAGTGATGAAGATACTTTAAACGGAGGTAAAGGCAACGACACATTACATGGCGGTGACGGAAAAGATATTTTTGTTTATGAAAAATCTTCAGGCAATGACATTATCACGGATTATAAAGCAGGAACCGACAAGATAAAAATTGCCTCAGGCTCAATCAGTAATTATAAAATCAGCGGAAGAAATATTATTTTCACAATCGGAAATGGAACTTTAACCGTCAAAAACGGCAAGGGCAAAAAAATTACAATCGAAGATTCAGAAGGAAATATTACTACAAAAAAATATTCTGCAAGTTTAAATTCTTCGGCGATGTGGTTCGCGGAAGAAAATAATTTTGTTTCGTCTGATAATCTTTCAAGAATTACAGAAAATAATTTCACGCTGACAGCATTTGACAAAATTTCTTCGACAAATTCTGAAAATCTTATTCAAGAAAATAATTTTCTCGCTCATTCCGAAAAATAACAGAAATCTTTTGCAAAAATTTTTTCATGTTGAAAAAGTTGTGTTATAATCCGCTGAAATGTTTTTGAAGGGAGAAATAAAAATGTTTGGTATAGGCGTACCCGAATTGGTTTTGATTTTGATAATTGGTTTGGTGGTTTTTGGACCCGGAAAACTCCCGGGAGTCGGTAAGGCACTCGGACAGAGCATAAAAGAATTTAAGCAGGCAAATTCTGACGAAAAAACAATCGAAGTTGCTGACGCAAAAAAAATTGATTCGGCTGATAAGAAATGACTGAATCCGAAGAAAAATTTTCCGACACTGAAAAAAAATCTGAAGAACTTCAAGAAGATGACGGCACAATGTCGCTCACCGCTCATCTTGAAGAATTAAGATCAAGAATTATAAAAAGTCTGCTGTCAATCGCAGGAGGAAGTTGTATAACATATTTTTTTCTTGACGAGATAACTAAATTTTTAACTCAGCCTGTCGGAAAACTTTATTACATGCAACCTGGCGAAGCATTTTTCACATATTTAAAAATTGATATTGTAACAGGATTTTTAATTGCACTTCCTGTAGTTTTTTTTCATGTGTGGAGATTTTTTTTGCCCGCACTCACAAGAGCAGAACGAGCGGTTCTTGGTTTAATAGTTCCCATGTCCGTAATTTTATTTTTTGCGGGACTGGCATTTTCATTTTTCTTGATTCTGCCGACCGCATTAAAATTTTTCATGGGATTCAGCACTGACGATTTGCAGACGATGTTTTCTTTCCAAAATTATTTCGATTTCGTGATAATGTTTGTTTTGCCGTTCGGTTTTGTGTTCCAACTTCCTTTAATAATAACCGTACTCGGAAAAATCGGAATTTTGACAAGTGAATTTCTCGGAAAATACAGGAGAATAGTTTTTTTTCTGTCATTTATTGTCGGAGCGTTGGTAACTTCTCCCGACGTTTTCACACAAGTGGCGGTAGCAATTCCAGTCATGCTTTTGTATGAAACAGGATATTTAATTGTTAAATATATTTTGAGAAGATAAAAATTTTTGAAAGCGGTGAAAAAGTTTGAAAATACTTGGAATAGAAACTTCAGCGAAGGCGGCAAGCGTCGCAGTGATTTCCGACGAAAAATTCTTGGCAGAAATAATTTGCGAAAGTTCGTCGGGGCATTCGGAAACTTTAATGCCGCATATAGAAAAAGTTTTGGAAATTTCCGGAGCGGAAAAAATTGATGCAGTTGCAGTCAGTATCGGTCCGGGATCTTTTACGGGATTGAGAATAGGACTTGCGGCGGCTAAGGCTCTGGCTTATGCGTGGAAAATAAAAATTGTCGGCGTGGAAACTTTGGCGGCGATGTCGTATCATTTTCCGAATTCTGCGGTTTTGCCGATGATTGACGCACAAAAAAACCGTGCTTACGTTCAAAAATTTTCAAACTGCACGGCTCAAACGGAAATTGAAATAAAACCGATTGACGAAATTATAAATTCAGCGGGAATTTTTGAAGAAGAAATTTTTTTGTGCGGTGATGTCCTGCATAAAATAAAAGTTCCTCTGCCCGAAAATGTAAAACTTGCACCGATAAATTTACGCATGCCCCGTGCAGTTAATGTTGCGATGCTCGGAAAAAATTTAATTGACGCTGGAAAATTTGACAACGTAATGAATTTAGAGCCGCTTTATATAAGAAGATCGGAGGCGGAAGTTTTATGGGAGAAACGTCAGAAATTACTTTCAGAAAAATGATCGCCGAAGATTCAGACGCAGTTGCAGAAATTGAAATTAAATCTTTCTCACTTCCCTGGAAGCGGAAAGATTTTTTTGATATGGCGAACAATAAAAATGCCGAGTACATTGTCGGAATACTCGACGAAAAAATTATTGCTTATGCGGGAGCGTGGATTGCTTTTGAAGAGGCTGAAGTCATGAATATTGCAGTTGATCCTGATTTTCGCGGAAACGGTTTCGGAAAAAAAATTTTTGCCGAATTGATTCGAGTTTGTAAATTGCGGGGAGCTACTGCAATAACTTTGGAAGTTCGTCCGAGTAATTTTGCGGCGGTGAAATTATATGAAAGTTTCGGACTAAAAACCGTCGGACGCAGAAAAAATTATTATGACAATCCGACGGAAGATGCTTTGATTATGTGGAATACAAGTATAACCTCTGATAAACCGTACAATAATCAGCTTTTTATATCCTGTTTGTAGTCTTGACAAACGAGTGCAGACAAATCTATAGTTAGTTTGCGAAAAAAATTCTCCATTTTTTTGAGAATTTTTTTATGAAAAAGGAAATTCAGTTTAAGTTGAAATTATAGAATGTGAGAACCTGTCTAAAATCTTTTGAGAATAAGAGTAAGTAAAGCCAGAACAGTCATCTGCATTGAAGTGTGAAGTTTACGTTCACAATTTTTCCACAAACGGCGATTCTTTTCCAACCACGCAAAAGTACGTTCCACAA
>JAFZMV010000005.1 GCA_017553205.1 Selenomonadaceae bacterium
ATGAGAATTTATCGAACGAATTAGTCAAAAAATAGCGGAACGTCGTGAAGTTTTCAGCGAACGCGGTGTGGCTTTAGCCCAGAAAACTGAACAGTGCAGCTATATTTTTGACTTATGAGTGATGTATTGATCTGATAAAATATTTTTTTGGTTAATGTTTTTGTTAGGGTTAGAGTCGTTAAAAAAATATTTTATCTTGGTGTTGATGCTTGAGGCGTCGGTGTCGTTTCTGAAAATAATCTGAAATTTTATTTGTTTTTCACCATATTTTTACACTAAAATATTTAACTTTTTCTCCCAACTTCGCAATACGCAATAAAAAAATCCCCGCAAAAATTTTTTCACGGAGATTTTTTTTGGACAAGTTGCCAGCCTGAGAGCCAACTCGGCTTGAATGAAACCAAAAACTCTGAATCAGGATTTTATTGGAGCGAAAATTTTTGCTCCTCTTTAAACTTTAAGACCACGACTTTTTCATATTTTTCAAACTTTTTCATATCTTCATTTAAGTCATCCGGTCGTCAGTCCGCAGGACCACAAATCAGGATTGAAAAATTTTTTTAAACTTTTTAAACAATCCCGCAATCCGACCTTTGGTCTATAAACTTTCATGGAAAAAACTTTTAACCTTAAGCGATAATTTTTAAACTTTACGCTTTGAACTTTTCCGTTAAATGATGAGAAAATCCTTGCTTTTACCGCAGGCAAGGAAACGGCACCCAAATTTCATAAAAATGAAATGAGTTATTTCAGCAACTTATCAATGTATTTTAAATTTATTTAATTTCGGTAAGGTCAATTTCAATCGTCGTCAAAGCGTTTTGTTCGGAAAGAACGGAGTCCGCCTCTGTGCGGAAATTTTCCAATTCATTTTCCAATGCAATAATCTTTTCGGCAATTTTCAGCGGGTCAATCAAGCACGGGTCTTTTTGTTCATGCAACATTTTACTCGTCGCCTCGATGAGCGATTTGGTGGCGGCATCGGTTTCTTCATTATCTTTTTTCCGTCCGCTGATAGAGTTAATATACTGGTTTACTTCATCGTCCGCTTTCATCTGCATATTATCAAATTCACGTTGTGCTTCGGCATAATCTTCCTTCATTTTTTCAAGAAGCATAGATTTAAAGCCGGTTTTTTTTGTTTTACCGTAAACTACATCTTGCAAATCAATAATTTCGGCAATCGTCAGAGATTTTTCGGCAACTTTTGTTTTGAAAATCTCTGTATTTGAGCGAATACCGGCATTGCTCTTAATAACTGCCGATTTAAGTTTTATGTAATTTTCAATAAGTGCAATTACTCTGTCGTAGTGGGACTGAATATCGCGTTTAATTTCTTTAATGGAAACGCCGCTGATATTATCGTCCTGTCCTCTGGCAACTCTCACCCAAGCCGTATTTTCGTTATAAATTTCCTTTTCAATACGTGCTTTTGTTGTTTTAATCATTGAAAGTGCTCTGTGAATCGTATACTGCATATTTTCAACTCCTCACTGTTTTCTTACTGGGTGCATTGTACACCATTGGAAGGAAGAAATTTATTCCATTATCCGAACTATAATTAAAAATTTTACAATTTTTTTTACCACGCGTTTATCAAAGATTAGAAAATCACAGAAAAATTATTTTTCCAAAACAAAAGTACTCCAACTGTCAGCATATTGCAAAAGCAAAGTTAATTTTTCTTCTCGCGTTGCAACGCTTTTATTATCGTCAACGTACTGTCCGTCATGATAAATTATTGCCTGAACTTCTGCTTCCGTCAGTGAAATTTTATCACCGATTAAATACAAACTGCGAATAGGTACACTCAAATAAATTAAATTTGTATTGAATTTATAAGGGATAGACGCAGGATAGCCCCACTGTTTTTGTTTTGGTGTCGGCTCATTTTTTATGTACTGCGGATTATTAGGCATACCAGCTTTTCCCAAATCATGGAGCAGACCGACAATCACGCAGCTTTCGTCAGAAATTTCCGGTGCAAGAGAATTTTTTATTTTCAGCAAAGTTTCTGAAACATTTACGCTGTGTTCCAAAAGTCCACCTTCTTTGCAAAGATGAAATTTTGTTGATGCGGGAGCAGTCAAGTATTCAGTTTTTTTCTCAACAAATTCCATAAATTTTAAAAATTCTTCGCGACGTTTTTCAACTTTCGATTTTAAATTTTCATAACGCTCAAAAATTGTCATATTTTTTTCCTCCAAGTTTTTAAAGTTATTTTAACATAAATTATTATTAATGAAATATTTTCCTGAAAACAAAAAATCGGTCAAAATTTCTTTCAACCGACATCAATAATTGCAAAATGAACATACTTTTCTTAAAAATGACCTGCTTTGTGATGAATCATCACACGTTTATTGGAAATTTTAAACACATACGCGTTCAATTCATCGTAGGCTACATTATGTCCATCAATAGTATCCAAAATCCATGTATATATTCCTATGGCAACATCTCCTCTCAATTTAGTACCGTTTATGCTTATCTTGTTAGGTCCGTATACCTCATTGTCTGCCCCCAAATTTTCTGCTATTTCTTTTATCTCTTTTAATCTCATGTACAATTCTTCCGGCATTGACTCTAAATTTATTTCCAGTATCATCTTACATCGTCCTTTCAACTGTAAAAATCTTTTTTTAAAATTTCAGAAAAGGCATTATAATTTTTCTGTTCTCCTCTGTCATAAATCGCAAAAATGATGTCGTCGAAAGAATAACGATAGCTTTCGTCAAAAAGCAATTCATAAAAATATTTCGCAACTATGTGGGGATTATTTCCAAAAGCTCCACAGCCCCAAGCACCGAGTACAAGATTTTTATAGCCGTAATGAATGGCGACGGCAAACATTTTTCTCAAACGAGATTTCATAATATCATCAAGTTTTTCCTGCGGAACATTTTTTGCCGCACCGTTACGATTTGGAGCAGGAATAGTGATAACCGAAGTTAAAAAAGGCTCAGCCAGTAAATTATCCCGAATATCACGGAAAATGCAGACATTCGGCGAAATAGTCATGTAATCCGAGTAACAGTGTTTATTGTGGGTGTGGTTGTAGTCGTACATTTCTTGAGCGGCAGAACTCGACAAAGATTTATAGAGAGTACTTTCTCTGCAGAGTGCCTCTTCTTGTGCGTTCGCTCCGTTTAAAAATCCTCCGCCGGGATAATGAGCGTTGGCAAAGTTCATTGCTAAAAATTTTTTATCGCTCCTGCAGGCTGAAAAAGTATCGCAGTCAATAACAGAAATTTTTGCCGGAGTCTTTTCAGTCGAATTAGAAAATTCTTTCACTAACTTTTCAGATTTGGTCGGAGAAATAACGATGACATCTGCAAAATTTTCACCGATCAAATTTATTTTTTTGCCGTCTTTTTCATAGAAACCTTGCTCGGTGATTTTTAAAGTTTCAAGAGCAACATTTCTGTTGCGTTCTTTCCAGTTAATCTTGTTCATTTTAACTCCTCATTAAATCTGTCAAGCATTTTACGTATTTTAAAGTCAATTTTGAGTCTGCATTTTTCAATTAAATTTTGCGGAATTTCATAAAACGCCTCAGCAATCGAACCGTCAATGCAGGTTAAAGTATCGGCATCTCCGCCAAGTGAAACGCCGTTTCTTATTGCGTCCTCAAAGTCAGTAGATTCGAGAAAAGCAATAAACGCCTCAGGCACGGTTTCATGCGAACCTTCCATGTGATGATAATTTTGGCGAATGTCATCAAGTTTGCTGTTCAAATCATAACCAAATTCAGTTTCAACATATTTTTTAATTTCGTCTTTTGTCGCACCGTTTCTTGCAAGAAAAATTGCACTTGCAGTGGACTCCGCCCCCTTAATTCCTTCAGGGTGATTATGCGTAACTTGTGCTGTCCAACGTGCAACTTCTCTGGTGCGTTCCAAAGTGTCATAAAGCCAGCCGACTGCAGAAACACGCATAGCCGAGCCGTTGCCCCAACTATTATAAGGTTGAGGATTTTTTGATCCCAGCCAGATGAGAAAACGTCCGCCATAACCGGCACGAGGATATTGTTTTCCCCAACTCTGCATGGACTTTACAACGGCATTGCAAACGGTTTCTTCATCAGCGTTTCTTTCTACATCGAGCAGGGCTTCGGCAACTGCAATAGTCAAAACAGTATCATCAGTAAAATGGGCATTTCCTTTAAAAAATTCAAAGTCCTTTGTCTTCCTGACTCCGTCAACAGAACGGTCAAATTCATAAGGCGAACCGATAATATCGCCGAGAATTGCTCCATAAAGTGCAGTGCTTTTCATTTTGAAATCCTCCTTAAAAATTTCGCATTTAATCACGTTTATAAAATCCATTTCAATATTAAAGTTTGTTTTAGATGAAATTAAACAAAATTTTCGGCATAACTTTTTTCGCCCAAAATTTCAGAATTAAATCTGTCCGAAATTTCTTTCAAAACATTTTTCTCAAGAAACAATGGATTTTCTCCATAAGGATTTATCGCCAAACCGCCGTAAGTTTCATTGTCAAAGGAAATTTCTTCAAAAACGCGGAAAATTTCTGTAATGTCACTGATGACTAATTGAGAATGTTCGCTTGTATTTTTACGCTTAACAACTTCTGACACATCTGTAAAAAGCACATCATAATTTTTGCCGTCATTTTCAAGAGTATCCGCTTGCCAAATTTCATTTTTATGCTCAAGAACAGCGAAAAATCCCTTCAAATTATTTTCCATTGGACTATTTTTTTGCAACATCTCAAAAATTTCTTGCTTTATGCGTTGTAAATTTTTTTCTAACGGAATTTTATTAAATTCTTCGATTTTTTTCTCCAACGAATCATTGCCCAAATCATCGGCAATGTAACCTTTTACGAAATTAAATTTGTCAATAATATTTAAAAATTCTTTCGGCAAATATTCACGGCATTTTTTTATTAAATGTTCCGGCACACCGTAAAAAGCCTCAGCAATACTTCCTGCGATCGCTGCTTGCGTGTCGGTATCTCCGCCGAGTGAAACAGCGTTTCTTATTGCGTCCTCAAAATTTTCTGATTCAAGAAAAGCAATTATCGCCTCCGGTGCAGAAACAGGACAAGTTTCATCAAATACGCAATTTTCTCTGACTTCGTCCAGATTACGAAACAAGTTATAACCAAATTCGTAAGCAATATAGTTTTTAATTTCTTCCTTTGATGCATTACTTCTAGCCAAGAAAATCGCAGAAGCAACAGCCATTGCACCTTTAACGCCTTCGGGGTGATTATGTGTCGGACGTGCTGTCATTCTTGCACATTCGCGGGTGTCGAAAATCGAGTTATGAATCCAACCGGCTGCAGAAACACGCATCGCCGATCCGTTGCCAAGACTGTTGTACGGTTTCGGATTTTCTGATTTGAGCCATTTACGAAATCCGCCGCCATAACCTGCATGAGGATATTTTTTGCCGTAGTAGAGCATTTCATCTTTAACATTTTTAAGTAAAATTCTGCCGTCTTTTTTATTTCCAGTTCTCAAAACTGCGTCGGCAACTGCAATAGTCATTACAGTATCGTCAGTAAATTTTGACTTGTTGCTGAAAAGTTCAAAATCCTTCGACTTCTGGCGAATTTTGCTGAACTCAAAAGGCGAACCAATAATGTCGCCTAAAATCGCTCCGTAAAGTGCAGTTTTTTTCATTATTTGTTCTTCATTAACGTTTGTAATTTGTTTACTGGAGTTTAAAATTCGTTTCCAATCGTTAATTTGATAGTGAAGCGGATTTACTTGTTTAGGCAAACCTTTTTTGCGAGATATACTTCCCATATAACCGCAATGAGCAAGTGGAAAAATTTTTGACTCGATAGAGCCGCATTGGGCAAAAATTTCTTCATGATTCTCCAAAAAATCATTGTAATTTTCTGCATCTTTATAAATGTCGTTAAAATTTTTTCCTGTTAAACTTTCATATACACTTTCTAAAGTCAAGCGACCGAGGCACAAAATATTTTCCGGCTCCAAAATTTCACAAAGTCTTTTAAATTCTTCAGCATCATTCATCATCAATGTTTTTGTCATTCCGCCGACTATTTTTGCATTGGCAGAACGATAACCCAGGCAGAAATTTGTAAAAAATAATTCGTCATAGCGTTTTGATAAGTCGTAACCTAAAATTTTAAAAAGTTCAAACAAATTAGCATCTGTTCCAATTCCTTTAGGTTTTTGCGAATAGAGAGGAGTTCTGTCGCCTGTATTCCATTTTTTTATTCTGTCAATAAAATCTTGATTTAAACTGAGGTTTCCCCAATCTTGAGCTACAAGCAAATATTTAATTCTCGGAGTTTCTTCTGCATAACCAAGACCTTGCCAATATGTGTAAAAATTTATTTCTTGGCAAATATTTTCTCCGTTCAAAACAGGAGCCCACAACTCAACCGGCGGATCTTTTTTTGTTACCACATCGAAAGGATTAAATCCATTTTCAACAGCAATTCTGAGAGCTTCTTTTGCTCTCATTTCATAAATAGCCTCATTATTCTTGGAATTTTCTTGCCAATCCAAGCCAAATTCTTTCAAAGTTTTGTAAAAATCATTTTTATCGGAAAAAGTAGCCGCAAATTTTCTTACAACTTCTCTGGCAATCGGATCACCTTTTTTGCCAATGACTTTGGGAAAATTCGTTAAAATTTTGGAAGTGTACACAGGATATTTTTTCTGCATATCGGCAACCAATTTTTTGTAAGCGACGGATTTTTCATTATTCATAAATATTACCTCCGTTCAAATTAAAATCGTTAAAAAATATCAGTCGTACCAAACAACAGTTTTGCCTTCTTTTGCGGCGGCTTTTTCAACTTCCTCTCTGCTACTAAAAAAAGTCAAATCGCCCGGCTGCCAAGTAAAACGTTCTTCACGTTCTTTACGCAAAATTTCTGCGTTTTCCTCTTCAGTCAAATTTTTCTTTTTCGGTATGGTTATCAATCCTTTCTCAATTATTTCATTCAAAGCACTTATTGCCGCTTTCCAATTCGGGAAATGCTCAATATATTTATCATTAATTTTGGCATGTACTTTATAAGTTTCCAAAAAGTCATTGCGGACAAAAACAGCTCCGCCACCCATTCCCATGTAGTACCAAGTCCAATTTTCCCAGCCGCGTTCAGACCAACGGAGATTTTTCACAACCGGAAAGACTCTATCCAATTTTTTCGGGTGATTTGACTTATACAAACTCCCGTCAACATGGAGAAATTGAAAGTAATCGGCACACTCATAGGTGTTCCACACAGCAAAAACTACGTTCTTGAAAAACGAAACGGTCATTTCGTTTACACTTAAAACACTGAACTGCATTTTCCGGCACTCCTCTCAAATTTGATTTTATTCATAACAATTTTTTCAAAATCTATCGCTTGCCAAAAATTACTTTGCGGGAACAGCTCTATAGGAGCTTACAATTTTTTCAACCATAGCCAATATAGTTAAATTATCCATTGTTACGCCGTTTATTTCCATATGTCTTATATTAAAAGTTTCTCCTTCCAAAATGAACTGGATCACAGTTTTTGCGGGAACTTTATCAGAATTTTTATTCAACGCATTAAAATTTCCTGTATAAAATTGCATTAACATCAAATCGGGATGTTCTGACAGCATAAATTCTCCCGTAAATTCTACAATTCGTTCATTATTTGTGGATCTAAAGTACCTCCACTGTCCATTTTTAAAAAACTGATCGAAAGCCACACCGATTTTTACGGATTTATTGATGTTAAAAGAACCCTCTCGAACAACTTGAACGTTTGGAGGAAATTTACCCAGATTCCCACAACCAGCTAAAGTCATACTCACCGTCATAAGCATCAAAATTACCAAACAGTTCAATTTGCTGTCAAAAATTTTCATGTTCGTCCTCCTTAACGATTAAGCGGATCAGATCCATATTTATTTTCGCCGTGTGTACCGTCTTTGAGCAATATATAAAAACATATACCAAATATCACCAGCGACAAGATTAAAGCAACCAAGTAATTCTCATTAATAGCATTTTCCGGATCGAAGAGAAGATTTACAACAATTCCAATGGCGATTACGGCAATAGCAAGTTTATTATCTTTTCCAATGTCGTGAAGTCTTCTCACCATAAGACAATAGCTTGGAACCATCAACAATATTACAATTATCCCCATGAAAATTATAACGGAATCAGGAAAATAGCCATACATTACAAGCGACAAACTACTCAAAATTATCGTTATAATCGTTTGAAATAATCCGAGTGCCATCATTCTTTTAAAATAACGTTTGCGGTTAAGTCTGCCGGAAGTTTTCAAAAACATTTCCTGCATTGTAACATCAGGCACATAAACATCATTTTGACTGACGTTATTTTCGTTTTCTGCAGATAAAAATTCAACTTTTTCTCCGCACTCATTACAAAATTTAGCGTTGTTCAAAATTTCAGAACCACATTTTTTGCAAGTTGCCATTGAAAATTTCTCCCTTCAAAAATCTCAAATTTTTTAAGACTCATAATCCGCAACAATTTTTTTAGCAATATTTTTTACCGACTCTATCAAACTTTTTGGCGATTCGATTACAATGTCATTTCCATACTGCAAAGCCCAATAAATCATGGCTTGTTCGTTGCATTTCAATCTCACGCGAATTTTTTTGTCGTCAAGTTTTGTAACGCTAAAATTTTTTCCGAACCAGTCAACAAGTTCGTCCATCATTTCAACATCAGCCAAAAATGTTATCCATACGCTTTCTCCGCTGTACATGTAAATGTGTTCCGCCATATGTTTCGGCAAGTCAAAACCGATTTGAGAAAATTCCCTAATTTGTTTTTTCGGTTTAACAGGCTCATTGAGAATTTTTACATCTGTAATTCTGTCAACTCTGTAATGTGAAATGTCATCATATTTATCATAATTCCCAATCAAATAATATTTTCCGTTCGTCATCGCAAGTTGGTAAGGACTGACGATATATTCTTTATTTTTTCTGGGATGCAATTTAAAATCAATCCCGTATTTGTTGTAAACAAATTGAATTTTTTTCTTTTTGCTTATCGCCTCGCTTATTGTGTCCAACGCAATCAATGCTTGTTTATTTTCGGAGTGAAAAAAATCAGGCAAGTTTGCAATGTGAGTTACTTTGGAATGAAAATATTTATTGCCGATTTTTTCCAACTTATCAGTCAAACGTTTTTTCTGTGTGTGAGAAAGATTTTTTGAAAAAACAACGCTGTCAATTAACATTACCAGTTCAGCATCTTCAAAAATTCTGTCCGCAAGATAATATCCTTTCGGAGTAACATCAATTCCATATCTCAATTTTTTTAAAAGTTTGATATTACTTCCGACGGCATGGCGTTCACAACTTACTCCATATTCTTGATTAAGTTTATCTATAATATCTTGTTGGCTCAGTAAATGTTCGCTGTCAGAATGTTCCTGCAAAATTTTCAGGATTAAAATATTCAAAACTTTTTTGCCGAGGGTTGAATACATTGAATTTCCTCCTCCTTTTGTTGTAATTATATCATTATGCTTGGTAGTTTTTCCTTCACGCACTTAAATTTTTGTTTCCCTTAACTTTTGACTGAATTATAATACTTTCACTGGTACTTTTTTGTGCCAACAATTTTGGAAAAGACATTTCAAATAATCTTTTTCTGCTTGTATTTCAACTTAAATCATTGTTCAATGACAAAGATTAAAATCAAAAAATTCGCGAAGGTGTTGCAAAAATTTTAAAAAAATCTTTACATTATTAAATAAATTAAGGAGTTGATGACTTGCCAAACCGCTTTGATAAAGCAAATGTGAAATACAAAGTTCCGTCTTTCGGGATTACTCTAATGATCCTTGTCGTCTGCTCGATTTACAGTGGAATTTTGAGGACGCTAAAAAGGCTTGGTTTCAAGAAGGACGTGATGAAGAGCGTTATTCCATTGCCTTAAATTTGGTTAATATGGGAATGTCTTTAGAAAAAATTCAAGAGGCCACCGAACTTTCCATTGAAAAAATCAAAGAACTTACCAAAAATAAAATTGACCGCTGAAAAAACGATTTTCCAGAACGCCAGCAGAGCGTCGTTTTGACTTCTTCACGATACTTTATATTCAAATTCTTTTTGACAAGCCTTAAATCGAAATTGTTTTATAAACCTTGCAACGCCACTTTACAGACTTAATTGTAAAAAAAAAATTATCTCCGAAAAAACTTCTTTCTCGGAGATAATTTTTTTTTTAATTTTTTTATCTTCTTATCTTCTGCCAATCCAACGGTCAATGTATTCCCAAACTTGGTTGTGGTTATATGTTCCGCCTTGAATGAAATATTTATTTGCTGTCATATAACCGTGATGAAGATCAACGCCGATTCCGAACTGGCTAAAAACATTTTTCAATTCGTCGTCGCTTGCATCTGCACTGCGAAGGTATCCGCGTTCTGCAAAAAATCTTTTATCTTCTTTAATTTCGTTGCCGTAACCGCCTGCAACAAATTCGAGTTCTCCTTCGCTCATCATTTCTCCACTTAAAATTTTTTCGTTTGTCATTTTTAAAACTTCCTTTCATTTTTTTAGATTTTTTATATTCACTCTGTTATATGCACGACTTCCAAAATTATGACAAACTTTTAAAAAAATTTTTATTCATAATCTTATCTATAAAAAAAATCAGCTATCCTGTATCTTTAAAAGCAATTATGATTTGCAGAGATTCAAACAGAACATCTCACTCCAAGTTATCGCAATTTCGACATTTTTGCAAAGATTCTTTTTTCTATTGCCGCCAGCTTACCCCTCCCCATGCACGCAAAACAACAACATGGTGAACCTACAATCCCCTGCATTTATGCGTGGAGAGTATGTCACGATAAGTTGTGGAAATAAATTTAAATAATTTTTGAGGTTGTTTCATTGGGATTATTTTTTAAGATTATGATTTCAATAAAAAAATGGGGAGTTGCAAGAAAATTACAACTTCCCTTAAGTTTTGTCATAATTATTTAATCGGAATTTGTTTGACCTGTGGAACACCAACAGTAGTTTTCGGCAAATCTACTTTCAATACTCCGTCCGTAAATTCTGCTGTGATTTTTGATTCGTCGATGTCATCAATGTAGAATGAGCGACTCATACTTCCAAAGTGACGCTCACGTCTGATGTAGTTTTCTTTTTCCTCGTTCTGCTCTTCCTTTCTCTGTGCTGAAATGGTGAGGTAACCGTTATTGTAACAAAGCGAAATTTCTTCTTTTTTCAGACCCGGCAATTCAGCAGTAAGTTCATAATTCGCCCCTTTGTCCTTTACGTCCACTTTGAATTTTCCAGTATCGGAAGAAGTCATCGGAAAATCATGGAAGAAAGGCTCGTTAAACATATCGAACAAACTCTGGAATCCATCATTTGCCATTGATTTATTATTTTTAAAAGGTACTAACCCAAACACTTTTACCATCTCCTATATCTCAATCATCTAATTTTCAAATCATCTTTGAAATCTTTTCTGATTTCGAGACGAATTATAGCACTAAAAGGCAAAATGTCAATAGAACAAAATAGCAAATACTTTTTCACAAGTTGGCACTTTTGAATTTTCTTTCTCTTTCTTGTATAATCTCATTAAATTGATATTCAGAATTTTTATTCAAAGCTGTTGGAGATTTTTTTATGAAATACGCATACGCCAGAGTGTCTACTCGCAAACAATCCCGTGAAGGGAACGGACTTTTTGAACAAATTGAAAAACTCAAAGCCGTCGGTTATGATTCTCTCGTTATTGAAGAATTTACCGGCTCGACTACCAAACGTCCCATGCTTGACGATTTAGTTGCTAATCTGAAAGACGGCGACACAATCATTGTAACCAAACTTGACCGCTTGGCTCGTACGACTGCCGAAGGTTCTAACCTCATCAAAGATTTATTGAACAGAGGCGTTTCCGTTCATATTTTAAATATGGGCTTGTTGGATAACACTCCGACCGGAAAACTTATCACTCATATTCTTCTTGCCTTTGCTGAATTTGAACGTGATATGATTATTGAAAGAACTCAAGCGGGAAAAGAAATTGCCCGTACAAAAAATGGCTTTCGGGACGGCAGACCTCCCATTGATCCAAATAGAAAACGTGCCGCCGCTGAATTGATTGTCAATCAACACAAATCTTATAAAGAAGTTTCAGCACTCACAGGACTTTCGCTTTCTACTCTTGTTCGTTCCGTTCAGACTTTCAAAGCTGATATTTTACTTGCCGACAAAAAATAATTTTGTGTATAATCTGTGCGAGGTGATTCAATGTCCGATAAAACTATTGAACAGAAATGGAATGAC
>JAFZMV010000072.1 GCA_017553205.1 Selenomonadaceae bacterium
CTTTGCATTTTCCAAGTCCGGACGAATTATTTCAAATTGTTCTCGCGAAATATCGCTCGGATAATTATGCATTTTGTTTCTCTCCTATGATATTTTTCTTTCATTTTATCACTTTTTTTAGTTTTTAGACAGGTTCTCAGAATGGCTGCGATGATTCAAGCTGAAATTGGTGACTTCAACAGATTTTCTTCGACAAACAATCGCGACGCTTAATTTAAATTTCATTCTTGCTAATTCGCGAAATTACTATAAGTGCAAGAAAAATTTTATTTTTCAATAATCTACAAAATATTTCGGCAAAATGCAACGAAGAATTTAATCAATGAAAAATTTTTTCAAAAAACAAAAATCTTGCACATTAAAAAAAATTTTGTGCTATAATACGCCCTGTTGTTTTGAAGGGAAGGAATTTTTTCATGAGAATGACCGCCGTAATAAACAAATGGCAGCCGTTAAAATACTTGGGAATAATGCTAGGCTGTTTAATCGCGGCTTGTTCAATAAATTTATTTGTCGTACCAAGTCACCTTTTAACAGGCGGAGTAACGGGCATTGCGATGATAATTTATTACATTTTCGATTTGCCTATCGGTCTGCAGACTTTTCTTTATAATGTTCCGTTGCTTATTGCATCGTATAAACTTCTGGGAAAAAATTATACTGTTGATGTTATCATAGGAACAATTTTTTTTGCATTTTGTTTAGACGCGACAAAATTTTTGGGCAGTTATGAACTTGTTGATGATTTAATGCTTGCCTCTGTTTACGGCGGAGTTTTCAACGGAATCGGTTACGGATTAGTTTTCAGAATGAACGGTTCTACGGGCGGTTTTGATATTCTCGGTGCAATTATAAAAAAATATTATTCTCTGAACATGGGGACAGTGATTTTTGGTTTTAACTGCGTCATTGTTTCTGTTGCGGGATTTTTATTCGGAGCCCAGCCCGCATTGTTCACTTTAATTTGCATGTATGTAAATTCCATAATGACCGATAAAGTTATCGCGGGTCTTAATCGAAGTAAAGCCGTTTTAATTGTTTCCGAAAAATCCAAAGAAATTTCTGACGGAATTATTAACGAGATTAAACGCGGCGTAACTTTTCTGCACGGACAGGGAGCATTTACCGGCAACGAAAAAGATATTGTCATGGTCGTTGTAAGTTTAACGCAGATCGCAAAATTAAAGATTATTGTTCATGCGATTGACAGAAACGCTTTCATGATAATTATGTCGGCAAGTGAAGTTGTCGGGCGAGGTTTCAGCAGACCGCGAAGAACTAAAAAAATTCCGATTGAAGACCAGTTATCTCCGGAAACAGAAGAAAAAATTCAAAAAGCTCTTCACGGCGGAAAATAGATAACAAAAATTATTACTTTCTAAAAAAGGAAGGCGATTTTTTTATGGAAATTACCTATCTGCTGAACAGCGGATTCATGGTAAAAGACGGAAATATTTTAATGCTCTTTGATGATTTCGACGACCCTTCACAATCTGCAGACCTTGAGATTGATAAGGGAGATTTTGAGCAGTTATATATTTTCGCAAGTCATGCACACTTCGACCATTTTGGGACTCATATTCGTGCCTATGCTCCAAAAGTTTCAAGATACATTTTCAGCAGCGACATAAAAAGAACTAAACGCGTTAAAATGTTTCCAGCGTCCGAAATAACTTTCATGAGAAAATACGGAGAATGGAATGACGATTTTATAAAAGTTGCAACTTATGATTCAACTGACGTGGGAGTTTCTTTTTTAGTCGAATTGCCGTCGGGTAAAAAAATTTTTCATGCGGGAGATTTTAACTGGTGGCACTGGGAAGAGGATACCATTGCCAATCAGTTTGTTGCTGACAGACTTTTTAAAAAGCAAATGAAACGTCTTGAAAATCTTGAGGCGGATATTGTATTTTTTCCTGTTGACGGCAGACTTGGAAACAATCAGGAAATGGGAGTAACCGAATTTATCAAACAAACCAAAGTTAAAACTTTAATCGCCATGCACAGAGTCGGTTATCCCGAATGGATACCGTCAAAAAATTTTTTGGCAGAGGCGGGAAAATTAAAAATTTGGTCGCCGACAACTTCAGGCGAAAAAATTAAATTCGTCAGAAATAAATTTGTTAAATAGATTTTTTGGGAAAGGAAGATTATTATGACTAAGAAAAAAGTTATGCTGACTCAAAAAGGTTACGACAAACTTGTTGAAAAGTTAGATTTTCTGAAAAGCGTCCGCCGCATTGAAATTGCTGACAGACTGAAAGCGGCTATCGCACTCGGTGACCTCAGCGAAAATTCCGAATATGTTGACGCGAAAACTGAACAGGCTTTTCTTGAAGGCGAAATTCAAGACCTTGAAGCAAAAATTCACAACAGCGAAATCATTCAGGAAAATTCTGCGGGTGATGTTGTTGCAATCGGCAGTAAAGTTGTCGTCCGCGATTTGGAATTTAACGAGGACGAAATTTATAAAATTGTCGGTTCTGATGAAGCTGATCCCGATTCAAACAGAATTTCAAATGAATCTCCTGTCGGTGCCGCAATTCTCGGAAAACCTGCAGGAACAACCGTTCAAGTTCATGCACCGGGCGGAGTTTTCCAGTATAAAATTATGGAAATTGTAAAAGCGTAGAGAGGAAAATTTTTTATGGCGAAAGAAAAAAATAATCAGCAGGTTCAGCCGATTGACGAAAATGAATTGATAAAAGTTCGGCACGAAAAATTAAATGCCTTTATCGAAAAGGGAGTTGCTCCTTTCGGTCATCGTTTCGACGTAACTCACCATGCGGCAGATATTCGCAGAGAATTTGACGTTCTCGAAGTTGAGCAGGAATCTGACAGCGAAGTTAAAATTGCAGGAAGAATCATGGCAATTCGCGGACATGGTAAAGCAAGTTTCGGAGTTTTGGCAGACAGAACAGGGAACATTCAAATTTATTTTAAACTTGACGTTCTCGGCGAAGAAAAATATTCACAGTTCAAACTTCTTGATATTGGCGACATTATCGGACTGCAAGGAAAAGTTTTCAGAACAAAACGCGGTGAATTAACTGTCAGAGTTGAAAATTTTGATTTGCTGTCAAAATCTTTAAGACCTTTGCCAGAAAAATTTCACGGCTTGAAAGATGTAGAAATTCGTTATCGTCAGCGTTATCTTGATTTGATTGTCAATCCTGAAGTTAAAGATACATTCTTGAAACGCACGGAAATTATCAAGTCGATGAGAAAATATCTTGACGACAGAAATTTTGTTGAAGTTGAAACTCCTATTCTTTCGACGATAGCAGGCGGAGCGGCGGCTCGTCCCTTTATAACTCATCATAATACTTTGGACACTGATTTATATTTGAGAATTGCCACCGAATTAAATTTAAAACGTCTGATTGTCGGCGGCTTTGAAAGAGTTTACGAAATCGGCAGAATTTTCCGCAACGAAGGCATGGACAATCGCCACAATCCTGAATTTACTTCCGTTGAAATTTATCAGGCTTATGCGGATTATAACGACTTGATGGACGTTACAGAGGGAATTTGTTGTGCGGCGGCTGAAAAACTTTTCGGCACGACAAAAATAAATTATCAGGGCGTTGAGATGGATTTAAAAAATCCTCCCAGACTCAGCATGAATGATGCAGTTAAAAATAAAACGGGCAAAGATTTTCTTTCCTGCGAAACTGTCGAAGATGCCAGAAAAATGGCTGATGAAATCGGCGTAGTTTACGAAGAAAGATTTGGTATCGGCGGAATTTTAAATGCGGCATTTGAGCAGAAAGTTGAAGAGGATTTAATTCAACCGATTTTTATAACTCATCACCCTACAGAAATTTCTCCGCTTGCGAAAAAAAATCCCGACGATCCGAGAATTACAGACAGATTTGAATTTTTTGTTTACGGCAGAGAATTGGCAAACGGTTTTACAGAATTGAATGACCCGATTGACCAGAAACAAAGATTTGAGGATCAATTAAAAGCCCGCGAGGCAGGCGACGAAGAGGCTCACGTCATGGACACAGATTTTATTCGTGCTCTTGAATACGGACTTCCTCCTACAGGCGGACTTGGTATCGGCGTTGACAGATTAGTCATGCTTTTGACTGATGAATCTTCAATTCGCGACGTTTTACTTTTCCCGACTATGAAAGTTATTGCCGAATAAAATTTGAAATTTGACAACAAAAAACTTCCCGTCAAAATTTTGGCAGGAAGTTTTTTTATATTTCTGTTTTAAATTTTCTTGAGAAAATTATTTGTTGTTGATGAGTTCCATGATCGCGGGTGCAGTACCTTCAGAACCGAGAACTTCTTTAATTTTGTGAGCAACCAACTCTTTGATATAGTCACGACCGGGAGCAATATACTGACGCGGATCGAAATGTTCGGGGTGAGCCATGAAGTGTTCGCGGATACCTGCTGTCATTGCAAGACGGAGATCGGAGTCGATGTTGATTTTGCAAACTGCGGATTTTGCGGCTTTACGAAGTTGACCTTCAGGGATACCGACAGCATCTTTAAGTTTTCCGCCGTTGTCGTTAATGATTTTTACATATTTCGGAATAACGGAAGATGCACCGTGAAGAACAATCGGGAATCCCGGAATTTGTTTTTCGATTTCTGCAAGAATGTCAAAACGAAGTTCAGGCGGTTCAAGAACTCCAGTTTCAGGATTGCGTGTGCACTGTTCGGGAGTGAATTTAAATGCACCGTGACTTGTTCCGATAGCGATCGCCAAAGAATCGCAACCGGTCTTGGAAACGAATTCAACGACTTCTTCGGGTTTTGTGTAGTGTGCTTTATCTGCGTCAACGCTGACATCATCTTCAACGCCTGCAAGCTGTCCGAGTTCAGCCTCGACAACTACGCCTTTTGAATGAGCATATTCGACAACTTCTTTTGTTTTCTGAATGTTTTCTTCAAAAGAATAATGGGAGCCGTCAAACATAACGGAGGTAAAACCGTCATCAATACAAGATTTGCAGGTTGCGTAATCAGGACCATGATCCAAATGAAGAGCGATAGGAATATCGTTGACTTCGAGAGCCGCACGAACGAGATGAACGAGATAGCGGGAGTTTGCGTATTTTCTTGCACCTGCAGAACACTGAAGGATAATCGGGGAGTTGAGTTCGGCAGCCGCACCGGTAATTCCCTGTACGATCTCCATGTTGTTAACGTTGAATGCACCGATAGCGAATCCGCCTTCGTGAGCCTTTTTAAACATTTCTTTTGTTCCGACCAATGGCATTTGCATTACCTCCTAAAAAACTTCTAAAAAATTTCTCTGGAATTTTTTCAATCCCACTTTTACAACGCGGTTATTTTAGCATAATTGACATAAAACTTGCAATAACCGATAAAAAAATTTTTTGAAAATTTTTGAATTACTTTTCGATAGAAACTTTATTTTTTACGCGGAAAGAAAGTTTTGAGCCGTCAAAATACATTTCAACGGAATCGCCTTCCATAAGTTTTCCCGCAATAATTTTTTTGCTGAGTTCGGTTTCGACAGTCTGCGAAATAAATCTTCTCAAAGGTCTTGCACCAAAATTCGGGTCGTAGCCGTGATGTTCGGCGAGTGCGTCCAAAACTTTTCCTGCCGCCTCTTCCGTCCAAGTGAAATGAATATTAGTTTGTTTTTCAAGACGAGCCGCAAGATTTTTCAACAAAATTTCTGCAATAGCTTTTATTTGTTCTTTCGCCAGAGATTTGAAAATAATTATATCGTCAATTCTGTTTAAAAATTCGGGGCGGAAATATTCTTTGAGCATTTCGCGGACAGAAGTTTCAGCCTCAACAAAATTCTTATTTAAAATTTCCTGCGAACCCAAATTACTTGTCATAATTATTACGGTATTTTTGAAACTTACAACGCGACCTTTTCCGTCTGTCAATCTTCCGTCGTCAAGAATCTGAAGAAGTACGTTGAAAATATCGCGGTGGGCTTTTTCAATTTCGTCCAGCAAAATTACGCTGTAAGGTCTGCGGCGAACTGCTTCAGTCAACTGCCCGCCTTCGTCATAGCCGACATATCCCGGAGGAGCACCGATTAAACGGGCGACGGTATGTTTCTCCATGTATTCGCTCATGTCAATTCTAATCATAGAGCGTTCATCGTCAAAAAGTGCCTCTGCCAAAGTTTTTGCAAGTTCGGTTTTGCCGACTCCTGTAGGTCCCAAGAAAATAAATGAACCAATCGGGCGGTTAGGGTCTTTAATTCCCGCTCTTGCTCTTAAAATTGCCTCGCTGACAACTTTTACAGCCTCGTCTTGTCCGACAACTCTTTTATGCAGAGTGTCCTCAAGATGTAAAAGTTTTTCACGTTCTCCCGTCATCATTTTTGAAACGGGAATACCTGTCCAACGGCTGACAACTTTTGCAATATCTTCCTCGCCGACTTCCTCTTTAAGTAATTTTTCATTTTTGGATTGTGCGGCAATTTCTTTTTCAAATTTTTTAAGCGTCTTTTCAAGTTCGGGAAGTTTTCCGTATTTCAACTCTGCAAGTTTATTTAAATCGTAGGCACGTTCAGCCGCCGCCATTTGATTATTTACTTCGTCGATTTCTTTTTTTATCGCACGAACTCTCAAAATTGATTGTTTTTCGGCGTTCCATTTGTCAAGCAAAGTTTTTTCTTCAGCTTGAAGTTTAGATTTTTCATCAGAAATATTTTTCAATTTTTCTTTTGACGCACTGTCATTTTCTTTTTTGAGTGCCTGCTCTTCAATAGTCAACTGCATAATTTTTCTGCGGATTTCGTCAATAGGTCCGGGCATTGATTCAATTTCCGTGCGAAGTTTTGCCGCCGCCTCGTCAACCAAGTCAATAGCTTTATCGGGCAAAAATCTGTCAGAAATATATCTGTCTGAAAGCATTGCCGCACTTACCAAAGCCGCGTCCCTGATTCTTACTCCGTGATGAACTTCGTAGCGTTCTTTCAGTCCGCGTAAAATTGAAATTGTATCTTCGACAGTTGGTTCGCCGACAAGTACAGGTTGGAAACGTCTTTCAAGTGCGGTATCTTTCTCAATGTATTTTCTGTACTCGTTTAAAGTTGTCGCACCGATACAGCGAAGTTCTCCGCGTGCCAACATAGGTTTTAAAATATTTCCCGCGTCCATTGCACCTTCAGCAGCACCCGCTCCAACTACCGTGTGAACTTCGTCGATAAACAACAAAATTTGTCCGTCCGATTTCGCAATTTCAGCAAGAACAGATTTTAAACGCTCTTCAAATTCTCCGCGAAATTTTGCTCCCGCAATAAGCGATCCCATGTCCAGTGCGTAAAGAGTTTTATTTTTCAGAGATTCGGGAACATCACCCTCAACAATTCTTCTTGCAAGTCCTTCAACGATAGCAGTTTTTCCTACGCCCGGTTCACCGATTAACACGGGATTATTTTTTGTGCGGCGACTTAAAATTTCTATCGTGCGTCGAATTTCTTCATCACGTCCGATAACTGGATCCAATTTTCCTGACTTTGCCGCCTGAGTTAAATCTCTGCCGTATTTTGTAAGGGCTTGATAATTTTCTTCGGGATTATCGGAAGTAACATTTTGTTTACGATTATTTTTTATAGAGTCGTCAATTTTACTGCGGGACAAATTAAAATCTTTCGCGATTTTCTGAACTTCAGAACTTCCGTCAGTCACAAGTGCAAGTAATAAATGTTCTGTGCTGATATATTCGTCACGCATTGAGGCGGAATAATTTTTTGCCTTTCCGATAACTCTTGCCAAGTCAACTCCCATAGTTAAGCGGTCTTGACCTTTGACGCTGGGAATTTTATTTAATTCCTGTTCAAGTTTGACTTTTAACATCGGCAAATCTGTTTTGCACTCTTCAAAAATTGTCATCAACAGTCCTTCAGGTTCTTTCGCAAGTGCCGCCATTAAATGCAGTGAATTAAATTCTTGATGATATTTCATTGCCGCAAGCTGTTGAGCTCCCTGTAATGCCGCCAACGCTTTTGCTGTATATTTTTCTTCTGCCATTTTTATCACTCCGTTCATAAAATTCAATTTCATTTCTCTTGACGAATCGAAGAATAACACCTAAAAGGCAAAAAGTCAAGAAAAATTTTAAACCATTTGTCTTATTAGTTTATATCGACGTTTTTATTTTTTCTTTGTCTTTTATCTCGGAACTAGAAAAAATTCTCGCCGTTTTTTTGTTTCAGAAATCTTTTGGACGTGATATAATGAAAAAAATTTTCTGGGGTGAATATTTTGGCGGGAAATAAAAATTTGAATAATGCACTCAAAAATAAAAATGACGAATTTTACACGCTTTACGATGATATTCAAAAAGAAGTTAATAATTATCTTGATTATGATAAAAATGTTTTTCGTGATAAAACAATTTTATTGCCTTGTGATGACCCGAAATGGAGTAATTTTACAAAATTTTTTGCAATGAACTTTGAATTTTACGGCTTGAAAAAATTGATTTCTACAAGTTACGCAAAAAATAAAAAACTTTTCGTTTATAATCCGCAGACAGATTTATTTGAAACTGAAAGTCCTATTTTTGACGAAAAAAAAGAAGATTCACACGGAAAAATTTACACTCTCGACAGAAAATCAATAAAAACTAATCCTTATGCTCCTGATGCTTTACAGTGGAATTATCTTGAAGGCGACGGAGATTTTCGCTCGGACGAAGTAAAAAAACTTTTTGAAGAAGCTGACATTATTATCACTAACCCGCCTTTCAGTTTGTTTAGAGAATTTTTAAAACAAATTATGGATTTTAAAAAAAATTTTTTGATTATCGGAAATATAAACTGCATAACTTACAAAGAAGTTTTTCCGCTGATTATGCAAAATAAAATTTGGATCGGAAACGGAATGGGCAGATGGATTTCAGGTTTTATTGTTCCCGACGATTACGAACTTTATGGAACAGAGGCACGAATTGAAAACGGAAAAAGAATTGTTGCAACTAATCAATGTTTGTGGCTGACAAATTTAGAACACGGCAAGAGACACGAAAAATTGAATCTGTTGACGATGACAGAAAATATAAAATACAGCAGACACAAAGAAGTAAAAAATATCGGTTATAAAAATTATGATAACTATGACGCTATAGAAGTTCCTTTTACTGATTCAATTCCGGACGATTACGAAGGAGTTATGGGCGTTCCGATTACTTTTCTTGATAAATATTGTCCGGAACAATTTGAAATTATTGGAATTTCCAAAACTCCTTTATGCGGAAATTTACGAACAAAAATTTATCCAAAACAAATTCAACATAATGAAAAAAAATCTTCAGTAGTTACAAAATTAAATGACGGGGCTTGCATTTTTTATGAAAAAATTCCTGAAAAATTTCCTTATTATGAAGTTGACGGGAAATTTTATGTTGCAGTTTATCCGAGAATTTTAATTCGTAAGCGTAGGGATTGAAAAAAATTTTTGCTTGTGATAGTATCTGCACAAGAAAAGTCAGTAATTTACGTTCATTAAGTTCACCGAAACGAAAAGCCCCGACAGGAGTGAGACACTGTCAAGGGCTTTTTGTTATGCCATGATTGAGTGAGACTTTCAATCAAAGAGCATATAAGATTAAATCGGGCTGTTGCTTAGAAAAGCCAACTGAAAATGAGATTGGCGGCTACACCAGCAGCCACACCAATAAGAAAGTCAGTAATTTTTTCCACCTTGTTCACCTCCTTCCTTTTGTTGAAAAACAATCAAGAAGGAATGCAACAGCGAATCTATAATATCACGAAAGGTTTTTTTTGTAAAAATTTTGATTTGGTGTAGGGATTGAAAAAATTTTTTTTGAGGAGATGAAAAATTTTGAAAACAACTTTGTTGACAGATTTAACGATTGAAGATATTTGCAAAGGGTTTGAGTACAGCAAACTTGAGGGCAAAGGGCTTTTCGGTTGGTCTGGAAAATTGACAATTCAGCCCGAATATCAGAGAAATTATCTTTACGCAGAAGAGGACGGCAAAAGAGAAAAAGCTGTTATAAATTCTGTCTTGAAAGGTTATCCGATTGGGCTTTTATATTTTTATAAACCAAATCCCGAAGAAGAAAAATTTGAAGTTTTGGACGGTCAGCAGAGAATTACAAGTTTGGGAAGATATTTTACAAATTTATTTTCTGTTGAAGATTCAAGCGAACATCAACAATATTTTCGCACACTTGACAGCGAGGACAAAAAAATTTTTAGTGAAACAAAATTGACGATTTATATTTGTGACGGCACAGAAAAAGAAATTAAAGAATGGTTCAAAACAATAAATATTACAGGAATTGCATTGAACGAGCAGGAAGTTTCAAATTCAGTTTATTCCGGAAGTTTTGTAACATTGGCTAAGGAAGAATTTAGCAACAGCCAAAATGCAAAATTGCAGAAATGGGGAACTTACATAAGCGGAAATGTAAAACGTCAAGAAATTTTGGAAACGGCGTTTGAATGGATTGTAAAAAGTTCAGACCGTAAAAAAATTGAAGAATATATGAGTTGTCATCGTTATGACAAAAATATTGATGAATTAAAAAATTATTTTGAAAAAGTTATCGACTGGGCAGACAAAACTTTTACAAAAACTTATAGCGAAATGTGCGGTCTTGAATGGGGAGAACTTTACGAGAAATATCACGAAGTAAATTTTGATATTAAAAAAGTTGCTGAGGCAGTTGAAAAACTTCACGGTGATGAATTTGTCACGAAAAAAAGCGGGATTTTTGAATATGTCTTGAAATTTTTTGCGACAGGGAAAAAAGAACCAAAACTTCTGCACGTCAGATTATTTGGTAAGGTTGATAAACAAAAAGCCTATGACAAGCAAACAAAAACCGCAAAACAGAAAAAAGTTTCAAATTGTCCTGCTTGTGTAATTGAGAACGGAAAAAATAAAAACAAAATTTGGTTGCAAAGAGAAATGGAAGCAGACCACGTTACAGCTTGGAGCGATGGCGGAGCAACTGATTTAAAAAATTGTCAAATGCTTTGCAAATTTCACAACAGATTAAAAGGAAACGATTAAAAATTTTTAAGCGACGGGAAAAAAATCCTTGTCGTTTTTTGTTCTAGAAATTTTTTAGACGTGATACAACAGAAAAATTTTCTGGAGGTATTACTCCGGATTGTCACAAGAAAAATCCGATGAAATAAAAGCTACAATCGCGGAACACAAGCCGGACCATTTTAAATTGCCATATTCATTGTAGAGTCGGGAAGCAATTTAAGAATTCATAAAGCAAAAATATGGAATGGAAATGCCACTGACAACAATAACGGATTATCTGAGACGTTGGGATTTTGTAAAAACTTTTTTTCAGTTTCAAAAAAAATCCCTCCAACTTTTGCTGAAGAGATTTTCTTTACAAAATTTTTTATCCTAAAACAGCTTGACCGAAATAAACGACCGCACCCATAAAAATTACAAACGGAATATAAATTTTCACGGCAAACGCCAAAAGTTTTGCGTCAGCACCTTTCACACCGATAGCCGCCGAACCGATCGCAATAGACAACGGAGAAATCATTTTTCCCGCACATGCACCTGTAGCATTTGCCGCCGCAACCCACGCTTGAACAGTTTCATTTGCTCCAATCGCTTGACTTGCCATGACTTGTAATTTTCCGAAGAGAACACAACTTGAAGTCGCAGAACCCGTTATATAAGTTCCTACTGAACCGAGAAAAGCCGCAATAGCAGGATAAGCCGTTCCGGTCGCCGCAACTGCAGTATCTGCAATTTGATTTGTCATTCCGCTGTATCCCATAACTTTTGCCGTAGCAATAACCGCAATAATGGTTATCATTGTGAATTTTAAGCCGTTCACAGTTTTTCCGAGAAGTTTCAGCATTGAATTAAAAGTTGCTCCCTGCTTACTTCCCGCTATAAATGCCGCCAACAAAATCAAAACGCCCGGCGTATTTATCCAGACAAAAGTATATGGTGAACCGCCTTCGCCCGTATAAATCGGGACGCTTGATTTAAATTGCATCAAAAATTGATTTATCGGCGGAACAAGTTTACTTGTAAAGAGCAGGAAAATAAAAATCAAAATAAACGGTAAGCAAGCGTTAATTGCTTTTTGAGTTGTGATTTTTACTCCCTTGTGAGAAGGCATTTCAAATTCAGGATCGTTGACGGGAAACTTTTTTGCGAGAAAAACTATTGTTCCCATCGTCACAATTGCTCCCGCAACTACTGCAAGTTCAGGGCCCACGAACATTGACAAAATCAATTCAGGAATAAAAAACGCAATTCCCGAACCTAAACACATTACAGTCATTCCGCGAAGTGCTTTCATTCCGCCGCCTGAAGTAATTACGATAAGCCAAGGACAAAGCAGGCTTAAAACTCCAAGCTGTAACGAGGTGAAAGTTGCAAGCTGTACAGGATCAATCGCCGTAACATTTGCCAAAGTTACAAGCGGGATACCTATTGAACCGTAAGCAGTAGGAACAGAATTTGCGATTAAACAAACAGAAACCGACAAAATCGGATTTACTCCGATTCCTGCCAACATTCCGGCAGGTACGGCGATGGCAGTTCCAAAACCCGCCATGCCTTCCAAAAATCCTCCGAATCCCCAAGCTATTAACAAAATTAAAACTCTTCTGTCATGACTGACGCTTGTGAGCATTTCTTTTATTGTGTCCATTGCTTTTGTTTCAAGCGTCAAGTTGTATGTGAAAATTGCCGCGACTATTACCAACAGGATAGGCCAACATGCTAAGGCTAAACCTTCCAAAACTGCCTCAAGTGCGTAATTGCTCTCCATATTCCATACGCTCATGCCTGCCGCCAGCGAAATTATAAGTGCAATAAAACACGCTTTCCACGGAGCCATTTTTATTACGCTTAGTGCAATCACCAACCACAAAATCGGTGAAAGTGCAAGAAGAAACATCAACTACCCCAACCCCCTTTTTTCAATGTGGAATTAGGAACTAGGAATTGAGATTTGAAAAATTTTTCTCTCTATAATTCCCCATTCCTCACTCCACACTCCTAATTATTTAACGACCATTACGGGACATTTCGCCCGTTCTGTAATATATTGACTGACAGAACCGAGCAGAACTCCTTTCACAATACCAAGCCCGCGACTCCCCATGATAATCAAATCCACGTCTAATTGTTCCGCAAAATCCAAAATCACTGCGGCAGGAGCTCCCGTTTCCAAAAAAGTTTTATATTCAATTTCAGTCGGAATCATATTTTCTGCACGAGTAAGAATAATATTGCCGGCTTTTTTTACAGCCTCCAAAATCGCCTGCGACAAAGCTGCGTTAATTGCAAGCTGATTGATATTTGCGACGTAAAGAAAATTTAATTTTGCATCGCAGACTTTTGCAATTTCGACGGCTTGAGCAACTGCCTTGTCAGAGCAGTCCGAGCCGTCTACAGGAATCAAAATATTTGTTATCATAAGAATAAGACCGCCCTCCAAAAATTTTGAATTTATCTTCTATGCAGTTTAATTAAATCCTGCCCTAAATTTAATCTGCCACAAGAAAATTCAACGTTTCTTGAAAAACAAAATCCCTCTTTTCAATCAACGGCAAAAGATGACCACATTCAGGAATCATAATTCTTTTAGAAATTTTTGAACCGATATTTTTTTCAATGTATTCGGCACTTTTCGGCTGTGCGGTGTGATCTTCTTCGCCGTGCATAATTAAAACAGGTGCAGTAATTCTCGGCAAAATATTTTTGACTTCAAGAATAATATCAAGAAGTTCATGAATATTTATCAGCGGAGTTTTTCTGTAAACTCTGTTGGCGGCAGGCGGAACATTTTCCAAAGTTCTTCGCGGACGAACTACATAATTTTCCCCGCATCTTTCACGAGGCGGAAGGCTTGAAATATCTGTTTCAGTTGAAATAAAAATCGGTGCGGCAAGACTGACAATTTTTTTAACGTCGTACATCGAGGCAAGTTTCAAACTCAAAAGACCGCCCATCGAATGACCGACTACAAAAATTTTGTCGCAGACACTTTTTAAAATCGCGTAACCGTCAAGAACAGAGTCAAACCAATCATATTTTGTTGTGCGAATAATATCGCGTTCACTTGTTCCATGTCCCGCAAGTCTTACGCCCAAAACCGTAAAGCCCGCATTATTCAAAAATTTTCCCATTAAAATAAGTTCGGCAGGCGAGCCGGTAAATCCATGAATCAACAAAACCCCCGTCGAATTTCCTTTCAAAAAAAATGGTTCTGCACCTTCAATAATCAAAATTTCATCACTCCCGCAAAAAAATAAAAGTCATATTGCAAAGTTTTTTTCGACTTAATTTTGTGACTTCCTTTTAAAGCAAAAATTATTTTTACCGCAATAAAAAATCCTTCCCAAAAATTGAGAAGGATTTTTTTTACGAATAATCCGTTACATTTCTGCAATCGGAAAATTTTCTTACTTAATTTCGACTTTTGCACCGACTTCTTCGAGTTTAGCTTTAAGAGCTTCAGCGTCAGCTTTGGAAATTTTTTCTTTGACAGGAGCAGGAGCACCGTCAACAAGTGCTTTAGCTTCTTTAAGTCCAAGACCGGTTTCTTCGCGGACAGCTTTGATAACTTTGATTTTTTCTGCACCGACATCAGCAAGAATGACATCGAATTCAGTTTTTTCATCTTCTTCAGCAGCAGCCGCAGGAGCAGCACCGACAGCAGCAACAGCTACAGGAGCCGCAGCAGATACGCCAAATTTTTCTTCCATAGCTTTGACGAGTTCGGAAAGTTCCAAAACTGTCATGCTTTCAATAGCTTGCATAATTTCTTCTTTAGTCATTATTATTTACCCTCCAAAATTTCTAACTTTAAATTCTTTAATTCCAAAATCCACAATCCCAATGCTCATCAGGCGGCGGATTCTTTTTCTTTCTTTGCACGGTAAGCATCGACAACGCCGACAAAGTTGCGAATAATAGCGGAAAGAACTCCAACAGTATTCGCAATAGGAGCGTTCATGCTGCCCAAGAGTTTTGCAACAAGTTCTTCGCGGCTCGGCAAGTTCGCCAACGCTTTGACTTCTTTATCGCTGATAACTTTTTTGTCCAGCAAACCGACCTTAACAGTCAAAATTCCCTGATCTTCAAGTTTGTTTTTCTTCATAAAGCCGCAGAGAATTTTTGCCGGAGCAACAGGATCGCTTTCAGAAAAAGCAATTGCGGTTGTTCCTTCAAGATAAGGATCAAGACCTTCAATGCCTGCCTCTTTCGCCGCGATTCTCAACATTGTATTTTTGACAACTTTATAAGTCACGCCTGCCGCACGAAGTTCACGACGCATTTCAGTATCAGTCGCAACATTCAAACCGCGATAGCTTGTCAATACAACTCCCTGTGCATTGTCCAGCCAATTTTTAATTTCTGCAACAACAGCTTGTTTTTTATGGTTTTCGCTCACGTTTTCACCTCCCGAAGAGTAATAAAAAATTCTCCGACTTCAGACAATCGGAGAAACTTTTTTAATAGCAAAAACTCCCCGACCTCGGCAGGATTTACAAGAAAATTTCTAACCTGCTGTCTTCAGTCAATGACAAAAACTTTTTTAGAGTTATTCTAAATTTTAAAGTGTAACCGCTACGCCGGGTCCCATTGTCGCACTCAAGGTAATGGAGCGAACATACTGACCTTTAGCCGCTGCCGGTTTTACTCTGATAAGCGTATCAAGCAAAGTCTGATAATTTTCTTTCAGCTTGTCATTTTCAAATGACGCTTTGCCGATAGGGCAGTGAATATTTCCGGCTTTATCCGTACGGTATTCAATTTTACCTGCCTTTTGCTCTGAAATAGCTTTTGCAAGGTCAGGAGTAACTGTACCGAGTTTCGGGTTAGGCATAAGTCCGCGAGGTCCGAGTAATTTACCAAGACGACCGACAACGCCCATCATATCAGGTGATGCAACTGCAACATCAAAGTCGAACCAGCCGCCTTTGATTTTTTCTGCCAACTCTTCAGCACCGACAAAATCAGCACCGGCTTTTTCAGCCTCTTGAGCTTTGTCGCCTTTTGCAAAAACCAAAACTCTTTTGCTTTTTCCTGTGCCGTGCGGAAGAACGATTGCACCGCGAACCTGCTGATCGTTATATTTCGGATCAACACCAAGACGAACATGCATTTCAATAGTTTCGTCAAATTTTGCTGTTGCGGTTTTCTTAACCAAGTCTACAGCCTCATCAACCGTATAAAACTTTCCTACTTCCAGAAGTTCAGCGGCTGAACGGTATTTTTTACTTCTTTTTGCCATTAAAGAAATTCCTCCTTGTGGTATTAACGATTAAATCTCCCACAGATTTTAAAAAGACTTATGCAACGATCTCAATTCCCATACTGCGTGCAGTACCTTCGATCATTCTTGTAGCCGCCTCTACTGAAGCCGCATTCAAGTCTTTCATTTTCAATTCGGCGATTTCCTGAGCCTTTGCACGGGGAAGTTTTGCAACTTTGTTTTTGTTGGGTTCTCCCGATGCTTTTTCGATTCCCGCCGCTTTTTTCAAAAGAACAGCTGCAGGAGGAGTCTTTGTTATGAATGAAAAAGATCTGTCCTCATAAACCGAAATTTCTACAGGAATAATCAAGCCTGCCTGCTGAGCGGTACGATCATTAAATTCCTTAACGAAAGCCATGATATTAACGCCAGCCTGACCAAGTGCAGGACCTACAGGCGGTGCCGGAGTAGCTTTACCGGCTGGAACTTGCAACTTGACAACTTTGGTGATTTTTTTCTTTGCTGCCATATTCTCACCTCCCCTCGCTGAAAAAATTATTTAATCAACTTTTTCAAGCTGACTTACATCTAAGTCAATGGACGCACCTTCAACCAAAACTTTTACGCGGCGTTTTTGTGCGTCGACGGATTTAACGGTGGCAATTCGATTTTCAAACCAGCCCGCAACAATTCTGACTTTGTCATTGACGCTGAAACCGATTGGAGTATCTTCGGGACGACCTTCTGCAAGTTCTTTGAGAACTTTGTACGCCTCGTCCTCTGATAAAGGTATCGGCTCTTTTTCTGAACCGACAAAACCGGTAACGCCTTGAGTATTTCTCACCACAAACCAAGAATAATTGTTGACGACCATATCAACCATGACATAGCCCGGAAAAATTTTTTTCTGCACTGTCCGTCGTTTGCCGTCCTTGTATTCGGACTCCATACGCATCGGAACAACTACATCAAAAATTACGTCGCCGAGATCCTGTGCCACGATTTTTTTCTCAAGATTAGCTTTTACTTTATTTTCATAGCCGGAATAAGTATGAATCACATACCATGCCCGCTGAGATTTATAATCCTGCTGTAAGTCAGCATTATCTTTCTGATCCATAAAAATTCCTTTCAGCTGAGAATAGCTCGAAACAATCTTGCAAATGCCGTGTCACATATCCAAATCAGTACACAAACTATGACGACTGCCAGCCCGACGACTCCCGTATAAGAAACCAATTCTTTTTTCGTAGGCCATGAAACCTTGTTTAATTCGGCACGAACTTCTTTAAAAAACTGCACAACGCCTTTTTTTTCAGCCTTTTCTTCAGCCATTCCGCACCTCTTACTTGGTTTCTTTGTGAGCAGTGTGTTTTTTGCAGAATTTACAATATTTTTTCATTTCAATTCTGTCGGGAGTATTTTTTTTGTTTTTGTTTGTCCGATAGTTGCGGTTTTTACATTCACCGCAAGACAAGGTAATTTTCACACGCATCTGCAGTCCTCCTTAAAAATAAAACCCCTTCAGCGGGGAACTTTCCATTTTATGGTGGCGGCACCTGGATTTGAACCGGGGACACTCCGGGTATGAACCGAATGCTCTAGCCAACTGAGCTATGCCGCCTAATGGAGCTGATGACCAGGATTGAACTGGTGACCTTATCCTTACCAAGGATACGCTCTACCGACTGAGCTACATCAGCATTGGTTGCGGAGGGAAGACTTGAACTTCCGACCTTCGGGTTATGAGCCCGACGAGCTACCGACTGCTCCACCCCGCGACTTCGTGTCATCGAATCACTTCGGTTGACAGTGCGTAAGATTATCATAGGAAGGGTAATCTGTCAAGAAAAAATTTTTTATTCTTTTCCGAGAGCCTCAATAATCGGAACTTTTGTTTCTTTGTCGTAGCATTTGAAAGCGTTATCAACTAAATTTTTATCAGGCGAAGGAGTTATCAAACTGATAATCGGAACAAGAATTAAACCTGCTATCATTGCGAAGGCTCCCGCGTTAATCGGCGACTGCAAAATTGCAGGGAACATAGGACGCATAAACATATTTGCAGTCATTAAAACCGTTGCGAAAATAAAACATGTCCAGCAAGAAATGACTGTAACTTTTTTTGAGTAAAGCGAATATAAAAACGGTGCCAAAAATGCTCCCGCCATTGCTCCCCAAGAAATGCCCATAAGCTGTGCAATAAAATTCACCGAACTTTTATATTGAACGAGTGCCAAGACTGCGGAAATTGCTATAAAAATTACGATTAAAACTCTCATCAATAAAACTTGCCTTGATTCACTCATGTTTTTGAAAAAATTATCTTTGATTAAATCTATTGTCAAAGTTGAACTCGACGCAATGACTAAAGATGAAAGCGTTGACATTGACGCAGACAAAACCAAAATTACAACAAGTGCGATCATTTCCGTAGAAAGTCCCATTAACATTGTAGGAATAATTGAGTCAAAACCTTCACGGGCAATATCAATTTGATCCGAAAATAATCTTCCGAAACCTCCGAGAAAATAACAGCCGCCCGCAACTACAAACGCAAACAAAGTTGAAATTACTGTTCCTTTTTGAATAGCCTGTTCATTTGTTATCGCATAAAATTTTTGAACCATTTGCGGAAGTCCCCAAGTTCCCAAAGAAGTTAAAATCACGACAAATAATAAATTCAGCGGGTCAGGACCAAAGAATGATGCAAAAATCCCGGGCGTTTGTGAAACTTTATCATCAGAAATTCTTGCAAGTCCGTCAAGTGCGTTTATAAATCCGCCTTTTGATTGAAGTACGGCAAAAATTACCGCAGAAATTCCGATAAGCATGACAACGCCTTGAATAAAATCATTTATAGCCGTCGCCATGTATCCGCCCGCAATAACATAAATCGCCGTCAAAATTGCCATTACCAAAATACAAAATGCGTAGTCTATACCAAAAGCCATTCCGAAAAGTCTGGAAAGTCCGTTATAAAGTGACGCGGTATAAGGTATCATAAAAATAAAAATTATAAGTGACGCACCAATTTTTAAAGCGTTTGAGCCGAATCTTTTTCCGAAAAATTGCGGCATTGTTGCAGAGTCCAAATGTTGGCTCATGATTCTTGTACGTCTTCCCAAAATAAACCAAGCCATTAAAGAACCGATTAAAGCGTTTCCGATTCCTGCCCAAGTCGCTGCAATTCCGTATTTCCAGCCGAATTGTCCCGCATAACCGACAAAGACAACCGCAGAAAAATAACTTGTGCCGTAAGCAAAAGCCGTCAACCAAGGACCGACACTCCGACCTCCTAAAACAAATCCGTTTACGTCAGTTGCATGTTTTCTGCAGTAAAGACCGATACCTATCAGCACGGCAAAATATAAAACCAATAATGCAATTTTCATGTAAAAAATCCTTTCATAAAAAAATACGTCACATAATATGATAAAAAATATATGAAGTCAATTTACTGAAAATTTTTTTAGGGTAATTGCTCTTATTTTTTTTGCGGAATAATAATTTTGAAATCCCCAAAATTTTTTTGTCGTCGTTTTTTTGAATAGACAAAAAATTTTTCTGCTGTTATAATTATCAGAAAATTTTAATAGTGTGTTTTCTTAGAAGGGGGAAATTTTTATGGCAAAAAAAACTGGCGAAAATGTAGCAATCTTGAAAGACAAATTCAAAAAAGCCGAAGTCGATGCAAGAGTCCGCGAGGCAATTCCGTTCACTCATTACTGGCACAATCATTTTCATATTGACGCACCTTATTCTTTAATCAGCGATCCTAACGGCTTGTGCAACTGCGACGGCGTTTACCATATTTTTTGTCAGTGGAACCCCGTTCCTGAAAATCAGAACTGGCACAAAAATAAATCTTGGATGCACACTGCCACAAAAGATTTCGTAACTTATACCATGCCTGAACTTTCGCTCTGGCCGACTGATATTCACGATAAAGACGGCTGTCACAGCGGTTGCGGTTTTGTTGAGGACGGAAGAGTCCGCGTCTTTTACACTTGTAACGCCCGTGACGAAGATTATCAGCGTACAGTTGCCCAGCGTTTCGGAACTCTGCAGGAAGACGGCAGTGTTAAACTTGAAGAAATTCAGCTGTACGGAAATCCCGAAGGTTATACCGCACATTTCAGAGATCCTAATTTCTTCTACAGAAACGGCAAGAGATATTTTGCAATGGCGGCACAGAGAATGAGCGATCCCGCTAAAAGTTCCCGCCCGACTAACGGTGCAACTTTGATTTACGGCGAAGAAGGCGAATATGAAGGCGGAAATAAATGGAAACTGCTCGGCGAAGTTAAAACAAATTATTATGACTTCGGTTATATGTGGGAGTGTCCGAACATTCTTCAGTATGGTGATTATGATGTCATGATTTGCTGTCCGCAGGGAGTTCCTCACGAAGAATTTAAATATCAAAATCATTGTCTTGCAGGATATTTTGTCGGTCATTTATCGCTTGACAGCATGGAAATGATGCATGGAGATTTTCAAGAACTCGACAGAGGTTTTGATTTTTATTCTCCGCAGGTTTTCACTCATGAAGGCAGACATATTTTAATCGGCTGGATTGGCATGCCCGACTTGGTTGACAAAATTGAATCTGCAAAAGACGGCTGGTTGTATTCTTTAACAATGCCCAGAGTTTTGACTCTTCGTCAAGGTCATATTTATTCACAGCCCGCAGATGAAATTAAAGCCCTCCGCAATCTTGATAACAGAATTGATATTGATGCGGTAAAAGTTTCTACATTTAAAGAAACTCTGCCGAAAGCCTCCGAAGTCGAACTTGATATAGAATTCGGCGACACAAAAAATATTACTCTCGCTCTCAATTACGGCGAAGAAAAAGTTACCTTCAACTACGACAAAAAAACTCAAGTCATGACTATTGACAGAAACGGCATGAAACTCGGTGGAAAAGGTATTCGCCCGTTTAATGACGGAAAAAATACTGATGTTGATTTGGGGATCCGTAAATTTAAACTTTTCGCAAGTCAAAAACTTTCCGTCAATATGTTCATCGATAAAACTGCCGTTGAAATTTTCCTGCAGAATGGCGAAGAAGTTGCAACTTTCCTTGTCTATCCAGCAGAAGATGTTGCACCAGTTTTCACGATTGAAACTGATGAAGAAATTGCGGCGTTGAATGGTCATATTTGGGAAATGAATCCGATTAAGTACGAATAAAAAAACATAGGAAGAATTTTCACGGAGAATAAATTTTTTTAAAATTTTTAATGGGGGATGGGGAGTAAAAATTCCTCATTCCTCATTCCTCATTTCTAATTCTTAAAGGGGAGCGTCGGCAATTTTGGACGAAAAAACTTATAAGGAATTGTTAAAGCCGGTTTATGCGTCAGTAGACAATTTTGCTCCGACAAACAGAACTTTGATAAATTTCGTAAATGAAAAAGCAAGGGGCGAAGGTCTGAAACGTTCATTATACAAAGTAAAATTTATCGACAAATCAGAACTCAGTGCAAAACAACTCACTGACATGACACTTTTAAATTTCATTAAGCATGTTCGTGAACAAAATTTTTCTGAAAATGATGCCGCCGCACTCGAAAAAGAGGCAACGGAAGTTTTAAACGGTGCAAAAGTTCAAATTGAAAAAGTTTATGGAGAAGTTCGGCGATATATTCTTACAAGTGAATTGCGTACCGACTGCATAAAAATGAACTTCAAAAAAATTCCGACGCTTACCGATTCACAAAATGAAACAATATCGAAAGAAATTTTTTCGCTTGCACTGGAAGAAATCAACAAAAGCGATAAACATTCCATCGACGATATTGAGTCAGAATTTAAAAAAATAAATCATATTGCCGTCACGCTTTTTGAAATTATAGAAAAAGAAAAAGCAAAAGAAGTCCAAAAGAAACCGAAAAAAGAAAAAAAATCTTTCAGTTTGTTGGACAGATTTTTTTAATTCCAAATACTCTGCCAATTTACCCCAGTAAAAAAGGGTATTTTTTTTGCATGGTAGGGGGATGAGGACAAAAAACTGGACAAATTAAGCAACGAAATTCATTTTTTGTCTGTATTCTATCGGGCTTAAAAATCACAAAGATTTCTTAATTCTGACTTCATTATATTACTCCGTCGACAAAAAAGGCAAAAAATATGGTAAGAATGAATTTAGAAAAGACGAACCCTGAGATTCGAGAGTAAGTCAAAAGCATAATAATTGAGTTTAAAGAAAAAGGATATGCAGTAAAAGAAATCGGAGAACTTCTAAATATAAACGACGATTATGCCTATCAAGTTCTGAAAAAATATCGGAAAAATGGAAACAATAAAAGCTGCAATCATAAAATACACGCCAGACTATTTTAAATTGCCATATTCATTGTGGAGTCGGGAAGCAATTCAAGAATTCATAAAGCAAAAATATGGAATGGAAATATGCCACTGACGACAATATTGGGGAATGAAGTGTCAAAGACCTGCAAAGATAGCGACAAAACAAAGTGCAACGGCAGTTAAAGAATTTCAAGAAGTCACATTCCCAGAAATTGTGTCAAAGGCAAAAAAAAGAAGGCGGAATGATTTTATTCGGCGATGAAACGGGAATTTGCAATCAAGAAAATTATTCGGACGAATATTTGAATAATATGTTGAAGAAAAATGTTCATTCGGGAGAACTTCCTCATACCGAAAAACAACTTGAAAAAAAGACTACTGACTTTATGAACAATGTTGTCATTCAGCCTGAAAAAATTTCAAATTTGTTTCTTCAAAAAAATTTGTCCTTTATCGAAGGTTGCTTTGTCGCTTGATTTTTGTATCTTTATTCGTCGAAGTAATACCTGAAAAATTCCAAATTGTCTTATTTAATTTTGTAATTCAGCCGTTTTACAAAATTTTTTAAAAAAAGACTTTATTATTTTTGAAAAATGTTGTACAATACGGCACGACTTGTTAGACGAAATATTTATTTGTTCGTTTCGTTCCTGATTTTAGCGATACAAGGCGGCGTGTTGATGAGTGTTTCGTTAGATAAGTTGATAATTGAATATGGTACGCCACATTACGAGAGGATTCACCAAACCTCTCACGTATTCAAAGACGAAACCACCAATCGTCTTAAGAGGAGGGATATGTCGGCAGGGTAAAATGAAATCGTATTCATTTATTTAGTTGGGACGAGGGCGTCAGCCTTCGTCTTTTTATTATGCCTAAAAATTTTTTTCAAAGGTTTTTCTTCAAAATCGAAAAATTTAAAGTTAAATTTATAAAAGTTAATCGTTTTGACCAATTTATGAAACGCCCGTGGCGACATAAAAATGCGTTGTTGATTTTAAGAATGTATTTCGCTATAATTCCACAGCTTTAAATTATTTTAAAGTTGACTATTTTAACGAAAAAGTTTATTATGTGAAAAAAATATGGAAGAATTTTGTCGGAGGTGAAAAATTTGAGCATAACTGAAAATTTGAAAAATGTTTTGTCAGAGATTGAAAAATCTGCACCGAAAAATGAGAAAATAATTTTGGTTGCCGTCACAAAAAATCACGGAGTTGAAGAAATGCGTGAGGCGATTGATTGCGGTATTTTGAACGTCGGAGAAAATCGAATTCAAGAGGCGACAGAAAAATTTCAACTTCTTGACAGAAAAGTTACGCGTCATTTAATCGGTCACCTTCAGACGAACAAAGCAAAACAGGCTGTAAAACTTTTCGATTTAATTCAGTCGGTTGACAGCGAACATTTGGCGGAGGCGATTGACAAGGCGGCGAATTCTGCCAACAAAATTCAGGATATTTTAATTCAGGTGAATTTGGCGAAAGAAGATTCAAAGTCGGGAGTTTACGAAGAAGATTTACAAAATTTAATTGAAACCGTCGATACTTTGAAAAATCTTCGTCTGTGTGGCTTGATGATGATTGCACCGAATTATTCCGACGTTGAAAAATGCCGTCCTCTGTTCAGGCGTATGCGGGAAATTTTTGATAATATCAGGGTTAATCGTCAGGACTTCGATTTTTTGTCGATGGGAATGACGCATGATTATAAAATTGCTGTCGAAGAAGGTGCAAATGTCGTGAGAATCGGCACTGCAATTTTCGGAGTACGCGATTATTCAAAATTTTAAGGGGGATTTTTAGGAAATGGGTATAATGGACAAGGTGAGCAAGACTTTCGGACTTTCTAACGAGGAAGAAGAAAAAATGACGGATTCCGGGGCAAAAGAAGAACTTCAGGCACCGAATTTTGAACCGCCGAAAGAAACTGCGTCACAAGGCGGCTATGTCGGTCATAATGTGGTGGATTTTAATTCTGCAATGGCTCAGAGAAATGATTCAATGCCCAGAACAAATACGCTTGTGAAATCAAAAATTACTACGGTTCGTCCGACAAGTTTTGACGATGCCCAGACTGTTGCAAATTGTCTGCGTGATAAAATTCCTGTCATTATAAATTTTGAAAATACCAATACTGACGACGCAAAAAGAATTATTGATTTTATCAGCGGAACAACTTACGCAATAAACGGCGTTATCAGAAAAGTCAGCCAGAATGTTTTTGTCTGTGCTCCTTCAAATGTCACGGTAACTTACACCGAAGAGGAGAAAAAAACTGCACCGGAATTTTCATGGATTACAAAGTAATTTGAGGTGTTATAAATGCAAAAGAGAGAATTTTTAACAATATTCGAAGATGCACGCAAATTAAGCAATTACAAGAAAAAGATTGTCGAAAATATTAAAAGTCATAATCTGCCTGTGGTTGTTTTCGGAGCAGCAGAAATGGCAAAAGTCGTTACTGAGGAATTGAAATTTTTTGGTGTAGACGTTTTCGGTTATGCCGTTGATGAGGAATATTATCAGCCGAATCAAACTTATCTCGGTCTGCCTGTATTTAACTTTGATGTTGTTTCTCGCGAATCTGATAAGTATGTTTTTGTGTTGGGGGTAGGAGCAAAAAGTGGCAGTGAAGTTCGAGCAAATAAGTTTATGAACGACAAAAATTTTTTGCACTATCAAATTTTATCAGGAGAAGGAGATTTTTTTGGATACAACTACATTCTTGAGAATCAAGATAAATTTTTTGAAACTTACAATATGCTGTCAGATGAGTTGTCACGTCAGACAATGATAGCTTATCTGATTACTCACATTACCGATAATCCTACCGATATTGCCAATTTTGTTCAATCAGATGAATACTTTAACGAAATTACTCGTCCTGCTGTGTGCGGTGGAGAAGGAAGTTTTATTGACTGCGGTGCATACAACGGAGATACCGTAAAAAAATTTATAGATTTTGTCGGAGGAAATTACAAAAAAATTTTTGCAGTAGAACCCGATCCTTCAAATTTTGAAAAACTTAAAAAGTTTGTTGAGGAAAACGACCATAAAAATGTTGAATGTTTCGATTGCGGAGTTTGGAATGAGCAAGGAGTCTTGTATTTTAGTGGTTCCAGAGGCACTACATCGCGAATTTCAGAAAACGGCAGTATGGAGTTAACTTTAAATACCATTGATAATATTGTCGGCAACGAAAAGATAACTTTAATAAAAATGGATATTGAAGGTGCAGAATTAAATGCGTTGAAGGGAGCAGCCCAAACTTTAGAACGTTTTAAACCTACACTGGCAATAAGCGTTTATCACAAAAAAGACGATTTGATAACTATTCCGCAGTTTATAAAAAGTATCTACAAAGACTGTAAATTCTATATTCGTAAATATGATAAAGTCCATTCTCTTTGGGAATTGGATTTGTATGCTGTTCCAAATAAAGGAGTTTTAAAATGATTGATCCGAACAATTTTCCAGCTGTACTCGAGGGAAAAACGGTTATTATTGAAGAGATTCAGCCGAAATTTTTTCCTTATGTTGTAAAATGGCGTAATGATCAAAAATTGAATAAATTTTTGAATCAGTCGTTTGAACTTACCATAGATCTTGAAAAAAAATGGTATGAAGAAGTTTATTTAAAGGACTGTACGCAAGCGCTTCTTGTTCTGATAGATAAAGCTAACGGAACGCCTTTTGGGACTTTCGGACATACAAATTTTGACTACATAGAAAGATGTTGTATCTGTGGAAGAATGTTAATCGGTGACGAGCGTTACCATAATCATCCTGCTTTTTTTGAAAGTTTATTTGTAGGGGCTGATTCTGCTTATAATTGGGCGGATACAATATACGTTCATGTGGTTAAAGATAATAAAAAAGCTCTTCAGATGAATAGACTTATGGGATTTGTCCCGAACACCGGAAAAATTAAATATCCGAATGAACTCTTCCGCAATGGAATGGAACAGATTGAGTTATATCGCACAAAAGAAATGTATTTAAAGGTTCGTCATGTACTTTTTGAGAAATTGGGCGATGCTTTGTTTGAATAAATTATATTTAAGTTTTTGTATTATACAGTCGAAATATATTCTGGGATTATCGAAGATTTTTTTGAGGTCTCAAATTTTTTTTTATTTAAAGAAAGGTTGTAGAAAAAATGACAATGGTAGAATTTAAGGAACAGATGCAGGATCTTTTGAACCGTGAAAAAGAAGTCGAACTCGACGAAAATCTTGATGATATTGAAGAATGGGATTCTCTCGGCTATGTTGCATTTTTGGCTATGGCGGCAGAATTTACCGAAAAAACTATTAAAGCCTCCGCAGTACGCGGTGCAAAAACTGTCCGCGATCTTTATAACCTTATCGAGGGAGAGTAATTTGCATGCAGGAAGTAAAATTTAATTATGAGGGCAAAAATTTTATTGTCGTCGGTGCATCTTCCGGCATGGGAAAACAAATTGCCCTTGAACTTTCTCAAGCGGGAGCAAATGTTTTGTGTCTTGCCCGCCGTGTTGAAGTTATGGAGCAGATGAAATCAGAACAGGGGGCGGGAAAAATTATTCCTGCCTTTGTTGATGTTACTGCGGCAACTTCAAAAGATTGGGACGCGGTTATAAAAAGTTTCGTCGGCGAATATGGAAAAATTAATGGCGGAGTTTATACCGCAGGAATCGGTGGAGTATCGGCTTTCAGAAATTGGAATCCAGAATATGCAAACAGCGTAATGGACACGAGCTATTGGGGCATGTTGCGTTTTATGCAGTCTGCAACGAAAAAAAGATTTGCCGATGATGGCTCGTCTTTCGTGGTATTTGCTTCTATTGCCGCACGTGTTTCTTATCAGGGTCAACTGTTTTATGCTTCTGCAAAATCTGCGGTTCAAACTGCAGTCAGAATCATTGCAAAAGAAATTAGCCCAAATAAACACAGATTCAACAGCGTAAGTCCGGGCTGGGTCATGAACACGGAAATGTCAAATCAGCATGCAAATGATTTTGGTATTCCTCAAGACATGCAAAATGCATTTTTATTGGGTGAAGGTACAGCCGATAAAGTCAGCGGAATGGTTTTATTTTTGCTCAGCGACAGAGCAGACTGGATAACCGGTACTGATATAGTTGTTGATGGCGGTCAGCTTTTGGGAGGGATATAAACTCATGAACAACGGGATTTTTAACACGTCTTTTATAAAGGGTATTTCTGTAACAGTGCCTTCTCATCGTATTGATATGCGTGATTTTCATTTCGATGGAGTTGATAATGAAGAAGTCATTAAATTCACGGGCGTACATCAGGCCCGCAGAGCAGTAGAAGGAGAAACCCAACTGGATTACTGTCTTGATGCTGCTAAGCGTTTAATGAATGAAATGGACTTTGATAAGTCTAAAATTGACGGAGTAGTTTTTGCAACTCCTTGGGGAGATTATCCTACTCCAGGTAATGCTTATCTTACACAAAATTTGCTGGATCTTCCCGTAGAATGTTTTCTCGTGGACATAAATCAGGCTTGTGCGGGTTTTGTCAACGGGTTCTTTCAAGCTTCAATGCTTATTCAGACGGGATATTGTAAAAATGTTTTAGTTTGTGCAGGTGATACGGCTACCGGTATAAACGATAAGGATAAATCTTTGCAAATGCTTTTGGGCGATGCAGGAGCAGCGGCTATAGTTTCAAAAAAAGAAGGGGCAAGTGACACAGCTTTTGCTTTTTATAACGATGGAAGAGTTTTCAAAGCTTTGTATGTACCTTCAGGCGGAAAAAGAAGAGATTCAAAAAAGCATCTTGAAGATTTTAAAGAAGAAACTGTCGATAAAGACGGAAATACACGTCGGCTTGTAGACTCTCACATGGACGGATTGGAAGTCATGGCATTTGCAATGGATGCTGTACCTGATGCTATTAACAGAGTTTTGAAAACAATGGACTGGAAAAAACAAGATGTTGATTTATACGCCCTTCATCAGGCTAATGAAATAATGTTGAAGACTTTAATTAAGCGTTGTCGAATACCTGCCGAAAAAGTTCCTTTGACGCTTAAAAATTTTGGAAATACTGCCGGAGCGTCTATACCTTTAGATTTGGTTTTGTGTGCCAAGAATCGTGAAAAAGAAGGAAATTGGGATAAAGTTGTAATGTGCGGTTTTGGCAATGGTCTTGCTTGTGCGGCTGCGGCTCTTAGTTTGAAGGATACTTATTTCAGCGAAGTTCATGATTTTGACGGAGTTGTCGGATAAAACTTCTAGTGAAAGAGTAAAAGGCTGTGAAAGTAAAATTAAATGGCGTGAAAATTTCTCATATTGCTACTTGTTTGCCGAAAAAAGTTGTTCCGATGAGTACTTACGAGGAATTTTTTAGTGCGAAAGATATTAAACGCATAATGGAATCAACCGGCGTTGAATCTGTTCATGTTGCCGATGAAAATTTTTGCTCGTCAGATTATTATGCCGAAACTGCAAAAAGATTGATGGCGGAAAGCGGTTTTAAACCTGATGACTTTGACGGCATTGTCATGGTTTTTCAAACGCCCGATTATAACATTCCTACTGCCGCAACAATTATGCAGGACAGACTGGGCTTGCCGAAGTCTGCAGTTGCTTTTGAAATAAATTACGGTTGCACTGGATATATTTACGGGCTTTATCAAGCGTCGTTGTTAATTTCTTCGGGAAGTTGTCAGCGTGTCTTGGTTTTTGTCGGAGATACTCATGTCAGAACTCTGCACGAAGAGGACAGAGCTAACAGAATGATTTTGGGCGACGGTTTTGCAGTGACGATTGTTGAACGCGGAGAAGATGAATTTGCCTTTGAAATTTTTTCTGACGGCAGCGGTTATAAACAACTGATAATTGAGGCAGGAGGATTCCGCATACCAAAGTCCGAAAAAACTTCTGTACCTTTTGTTGATGCGGAAGGAAATACTCACTGGCTTGAGCATACTTTTATGGACGGAATGGCGATTATGAATTTTTCACTTAAACAAGTCCCTCCGCTTATAGAAGATTCTTTAAAATTTGTCGGCTGGGAAAAAGATTCCGTCGGACTGTTCGCACTTCATCAAGCTAATGAGTTGATTGTGAATTTTTTGCGTCGAAGAATTAAAGTTGAGCCTGAACGCTGTCCGATTGTCATGAAAAATATTGGGAATACTGCGGGATCGACAATTCCTTTGATGTTGAGTCTTTGTCATAAAAATTTTTCTCAAAGTCAGCTTGAAAAAGTTTTGATGTGCGGATTCGGTGTCGGTCTTTCGTTGGGAACGGCGGCGGTAAATCTTTCAAATACAAAAATTTATGATACATGGGAGATATAACTATGGATAATCTTGAAAAATATAAGGCGGCTTTCAAAGAAGCATTTGAAATTGATGACGCTATTATAAATGATGAGTTGGCTTATGAAAGTATTCCTGAATGGGATTCTGTCGGGCATATGCGTTTAATGGCGGCTGTTGAAGATACTTTTGATATTATGCTGGAAACTGAAGATATTTTGGACTTCGGAACTTTCGGCAAGGGCAAAGAAATTTTGTTGAAGTATGATGTGACGATTTAATCATGAAAAAGTTAGAGAATATTTCAGATTGGCGGGAGTCAGAAAATGATTCCCGATTTTTTATAGATTCTTCGCGGAATGATTTGGCAGAATTTTTGAGGAAGAAAAATTTTGTATTTATCGAGCGGACAATACAGGCGACAATTCCTTTGAAAAGTTCGGCGGATTTTAAAAAATTTTGTCGTCTGCCGTTGGAAATTTCCGAACTTAATGAGCGAATTTGTGAAATTGCAAAAAAATCTTTTTCGCAGGACGTACGCTTTTTTGATTCCGTACCGCCTGTTATGAATGAAAAAATTCTTGAAAATTTTTTGTCGGAAATGAAAACTTGTTACGTCTGCCGAGTGAAAAATGAAATTGCGGGATTTATTGAGGTCGTAGAGTCCGAAGAAAAAACTGAAGGAATAATCAGACTTGCGGCAGTCGATGAAAAATTTAGATTGAGTGGAGCAGCTCTTTCACTTTATGCGGGAGTGGCGAATTTGTGGAGAGAAAAAAATTTCCGTAAACTTACCGGCAGAATTTCTACAAAAAATATTCCCGTTATAAATCTTTATGCAACGCTCGGTGCAAATTTTTCTCGCCCGCAAGACGTTTATATCAATTAGGAATGAGGAGTTAGGAATGAGGAATTAAAGAGAGAAAAATTTGTAATTCCTAATTCCATATTCCAAATTTAATAATGGGGGGTGATTTTTTATGTTGGAAAATCAGCAAGAATTTTTAAAAACTTCGCCATATTCTTTGACACACGAAGAAAAGCGGAAAAAATTTACCGAATACATGAACGAGCTGACAAAATATCATTATGAAAATTCTGCGGAATATAAAAAAATGCTTGAAGGCTTAAATTATTCTCCGCAAAAAAATTATGAACTTGAAGAACTGCCCTTTTTGCCTGTCGGACTTTTTAAGGAGTATGAACTTCACAGCGTACCGAAAGAAAAAATTGTTAAAACCATGAAATCTTCGGGGACTTCAGGTCAAAAGCAGTCGAAAGTTTTGTTGGACAGTGCGACAACTCGTTCACAATCCCGCTGCTTGTCATATATTATCGCAGATTTTATCGGCTCAAAACGTTTGCCGATGATAATTTTGGATACTGAAATTGTCAAAAAAGATCCGCGTTTATTTTCTGCACGCGGTGCGGGAATTATCGGCTTTTCAATGTTCGGTCGAGATGTTTTTTTTGCTCTGGATAATGACCTGAAACTTAAAGCCGACGAACTAAAAAATTTTATCGAAACTCACAAGGAAAATAAATTTGTTTTGTTCGGCTATACATATATTGTCTGGCAATTTTTCGCACAAGAAATGAAACGACTTGAAATAAATTTAAATATTTCGGACGGAGATTTATTTCATATAGGCGGCTGGAAGAAATTAAAAGATGCGGCGGTCAGTGCTGAAATTTTTCGGGACAGTCTGAAAAATGTCTGCGGAAATATCAAAGTTCATGATTATTACGGAATGGCTGAACAACTCGGCTCGGTTTTTGTAGAGTGCGAACACGGTCATAAACACTGCTCAATTTTTTCTGAAATTATTACTCGCAGGGAAAAAGATTTTTCGCCCTGTGATTTTGGCGAAGTCGGAATTATTGAGTTGATGTCAGTTCTTCCGTCAAGTTATCCCGGTCATATTATTTTGACTGAGGACGAGGGCAGAATTTTGGGAGAAGATGACTGCCCCTGCGGACGTAAAGGAAAATATTTTGAAATTCTCGGCAGAGTTAAACAAGCTGAAATAAGGGGGTGCAGTGACACCTATGGGAATTAGGAATGAGGAATTAAGAATTAAGAATGTAAAGACTGACGGTTTAAATTTTTTGGCGGGCGAAGAGATTAAAAATTTTTCTCCGCTCACTCCCTACAGCGATAATGTCTGCAATTTTTTAAATGATTTTTCTGCGGAACTTTTAAAAGATTCTCGTTACAGAAATTTCCCTGACGCGGCAACCGTTGCATTTTTCGCAAGAGCCGGAAATATTAAACGGCTGAAAAAAAATTTTGCAGGTAAAAATTTCAGAATCGGCAGGGGTTTGGCTTTTCATATTACGCCGTCAAATATTCCCGTGCAGTTTATGTTCTCTTATTTTTTCGGATTGTTGGCGGGAAATGCAAATATTGTTCGTGTTGCGTCGAAAAATTTTCCGCAAGTTGATTTTCTCTGCGAAGTTTTAAATAAAATTTTGGCAAAGGACGAATACAAAAAAATTCGTGAAATGACTTCCATTGTTCGTTATGACAGGGAAAGCGATTGGACGAAAATTTTTTCTTCAAAATGTCATGTGCGTTTAATTTGGGGCGGAGATTCCACCATAGAAAATATCAGAAAAATTCCTATTCCGCCGCGTGCAGTTGAGTTAGTTTTTGCTGACAGATATTCTTTGGCAATTTTAGACGAAAATTCTGTTGAAAATTTAAACGAAACTGAATTAAACCGGCTGGCACAAAATTTTTATAATGATACTTATTTGGTTGATCAAAATGCGTGCAGTTCTCCGCAGTTGATTTTGTGGAAGTCGTCGGAAAGTTTTCATGGCAGAGAAAAATTTTGGTCGGCAGTTGAAAAAATTGTTCATGAAAAATATGATTTTCCGCCGATAAAAGCCACAACAAAATACACAAATTTTTGTCAAAACGCGATTGATTTTCCGCAGACCGAAAAACTTTTCAAGCACGATAATTTTTTATACCGTGTGAATGTTTCAGAGCCGTTTGAAGGTATTGAAAATTTGCGGGGAAAATTCGGCTTGTTTTACGAAAATAATTTTTCTTCGTGGCAAGATTGGCGGGAGATTGTCAGCGAAAAATTTCAAACACTGACTTATTTTGGATTTTCTCCGAAAGATTTGGCTGAAGAAGTTATAAAAAATAATTGGCTGGGCATTGACAGAATTGTTCCGATTGGTCGGGCTTTGGATATTGGAATTTTCTGGGACGGTTATGACTTAATAGGTCAAATGTCCAGAGTGATTGACGCTCAATAACAGATTGGGAGAAAAAAATTGTTTTGTGAAAATTTAAAAGAACTCGCCGAAGAAATAAAAATCGAACTCAACGACGAGCAATTAAAAAAGTTTGAAATTTTTTATAATCTTGTCATCGAATGGAATGAAAAAATAAATTTGACGGCAATAACAGAGCCGCAGGAATTTATAATAAAACATTTGATAGACTCTTTGACTTTGTGGGACGAAGAAAAATTTTCTTCCGCAAAAAAAATTATCGACGTTGGAACCGGTGCGGGATTCCCCGGGATACCGCTGAAAATTTTTAAACCGAATTTGGAAGTTGTTCTGCTGGATTCGTTAAATAAGCGGGTGGAATTTTTAAAAAAAGTCGTCGAAGAACTAAATTTAAAAAATGTAACCTGTCTGCACGGACGAGCCGAAGACTTTGCAAAGCAGAAAAATTTTCGTGAACAGTTCGACCTTGTAACAGTTCGTGCCGTAGCCAGATTAAATATTATTTCTGAATATTGTTTGCCCTTCGTAAAAATCGGCGGAACTTTTGCGGCACTCAAAGGAAAACAATTTCGCGAAGAAATTTCAGAGGCAGAAAACGCCGTTAAAATTTTGGGCGGCGGAAAAATAAATTTTGTTGAAAAAAAACTTCCGACTCTTCCAGATGTTCGTGCAGTAATTTATATCGACAAAGAAAAAACTACTCCGAAAAAATTTCCGCGAAATGCCGGCACTCCGACAAAAAATCCGTTGTAAAAAAAATTTCTGTACTTCGCAGGATAAGTTAATAAAAAATAGAATTTTCCCCTTCAATAAAAAATTTTCTGATTATTTTTTTTGAGGGGGTTTAATTTTTATGACGGAAACTAAAAAAGTAAAAATTATGGAAACCGTTCTCCGCGACGGTCATCAGTCACTTTGTGCAACTCGCATGCGTTATCGTCAAATGGAGCCGATGCTCGCTCAGCTTGACGAAGTCGGTTATAAAGCTCTTGAGGCTTGGGGCGGTGCAACTTTCGACACTTGCCTTCGTTTTCTTGATGAAGATCCTTGGGAAAGACTCGACAAACTTAAAGCCAACTTGAAAAAAACTCCTATTCAAATGCTTCTTCGCGGTCAAAATCTTCTCGGCTACAATCATTACTCAAATGACGTGGTAGAAAAATTTGTTAAATGTGCCTCCAAGCATGGTATCGGCGTATTCAGAATTTTTGACGCTCTCAATGATGTCAGAAATTTGCGTGTGGCGATTAAAGCCGCTCTCGAATGTCCCGAAAAACCTGAAGTTCAAGGCTGTTTAGTTTATACAATCAGTCCCGTTCACAGTAACGAAACTTTTGTAAAACTTGCCGTCGAACTCAAAGAAATGGGCTGTCATTCAATTTGTATCAAAGATATGTCGGGACTTCTTGCTCCGTACGTTGCTTATGATTTAGTTACAAAATTAAAAGCCGCTCTCGGTGATACTCCTGTTGAACTTCATACTCATTGTACTTCCGGATTCGGTCATGCAACTTATATTAAAGCTATGGAGGCGGGTGTTGATATTATTGACTGTGCATTATCTCCGTTCTCCAGCGACACAAGTCAGCCTTGTACAGAAACTATCATCGCTATGAATGAAGGTTCTAAGCATGAAGAAATTGACATTCCGATTGAAATTGTGACTCGTGACGGAAATTCAAAAATTGATCGTCAGGCACTCACTCCGATTGCAAAACATTTCTTGGGAGTTAAGCAGGAACTTATTAAAGAATTCGGCTTGAAAGGTTATTTTGATGTCAATGTCAACGTTCTTGATTTCCAAATTCCGGGCGGTATGCTTTCAAATTTAGTAAATCAGCTTAAAGAATTTGGGGCGGAAGATAAATATCAAGAACTTCTCGACGAAATGCCGAAAGTCCGTGCAGATGCGGGCTATCCTCCGCTTGTTACTCCGTCAAGTCAGATTGTCGGAACAATGGCAACGATGAATGTTATCAGCGGCGGACGTTATAAAATGGTGCCGAATGAATTTAAAGATATGGTTCGCGGAAAATTCGGACGCACTCCCGTTCCTGTTGATAAAAAATTTATAACTGAAACTTTGAAAATCCCCGAAGATCAAATTATTGAAGATTGCTCGATTGAGGACGCAAAGGCTGAAACTTTCGATCAGTTCAAAGCAGAATTGATTGAAAAAGGTTTCCTCAATCCGACTGATGAAGATGTTTTGAGTTATGCACTCTTCCCGCAGGTCGCCGAAGAATTCTTCAAGAAACATTATAATCAAATTACAGCTTACAAGAGATAAAAATTTTTTTCTACAAATAAAGAGGACTCACAGTGTAAAAAATTTATGCTGTGAGATTTTTTTTTCGATTATATAAGAGAGTGTTTAAAATTTTACAATAGGCGTTGTTTTCTACTTGTTTTTACCTTGACAGGGAGGTAGTATTTCATGGCAATGGTCGTTCAACATAATGCAGCGGCTCAGCTTGCACTTGGCGAATTGAATAAAAATATTTCAAAAGTTGGAAATTTGCTGGCGAAAGTTTCAAGCGGTCAAAAAATAAATTCCGCGAAAGATGATTCTGCACAGTTTGCAATTTCCGAGTTAATGCGTGTAAAAATTCGTGCATTGACTCAAGCCGTTCAAAATGTCCAAAATGGTGCGACCATGATTAAGACGGCTCTGGAGGGTATTCAAAATCAGATAAATATAATGCGTACAATTCGCGAAAAAGTTATTGATGCGAATAATGACACGAACACTGACACAGACCGCCAAGTTATGCAAAAAGAAATTCACCAATTTTACAAGCAGATTGATTCAACAGCTTATGACACTGATTACAACGGACAAAAACTTTTAATCGGTAATACAAAATTTAACTCAAGAATTGTCGAAGAGTGGGACGAAAATGTTCATTATCATGCTGGAAAAAGAGTAACCGCGTGGAAGGAAAATTTAACAGATGGCGGAAAAGCCAAAATGGTTGAAGGTTCTGATTCATTAAATCTTATCAAAGACAGTATTGTAGATCCGGATCTTGAATATCTTGCTGACGGCAGACCTTATGTTGAAAATGGCGGACCTTTTGATACATTTACCAAAATCACCGAATCAACCATAGAAACTTTGGAATCTTTTGGTAACATTAAACCAGGTTCTATTAATTATATGGTCGGAGGTTCTGACGGTGACAACAAAATTATTAAAATGGATTTATCAAGCTACAACAGCCCAAGCGATTTAGACGGATTGGCGTTCACGGTGACAAATTCAAACGGATACCAAACTCAGTACGTTTTATCAACAAATACCAGTCAAAATTACGCCAAAACCGACATAGGCACTATAAATATTCCTGTATCTGCTCAATCTGCTTATGAAAGTTCCTTTCCTACTGCTCCCATTGAATTGGTACCAAGCAGCAGTCAATATGCAGTCACAAACGTAATTAATATTAATGGTTGTACTTCATGGACTGATGTTGCGGATAAAATAAAATCAAGTATAGGTGCATCATATTTTGAAGTTACTGCAGATGATTCTTATATTGAATTTACAACGAAAAATCCAAACGGATTGACAGCATCCAAAATGAATACAACAAGTATAACAGGCTTTTCGGCTAAAGGCGGAACGATTAGCATGAAGCCTGAAACAAATCCACTTACTTATACTCATCTGAATGCAACGAAAAATATAACAACATCTACCTTATCAGTGACGCTGTCAGGAGGTAAAAACAAAGGATTGGAGGCAGAAAATCCCAGTCCCGGTTCAAAGGCAAAAGGAAGTGTGAGTATCAGTGCGAGTAATAATGTTTACTACATTAACGGTCAACTTATAAAATTTGTCAGCGGTAGTGGAAATACGACAACACAGGTATCAATTACAGATTCTCCATTTAATGTGGGACAATCTGATATGCAAAAAGGAACCTTGCCGAGAACTTTAGTAGACAGCACAGTATCAATTAGGGAAATAGGTATAAATTCTTCTTACTCTTGGAGCGATTATAGCTACAAATACACCGTAAACAACGGCAAGTTAGATGTTGAGGCTTTGTATGTAGGAACGAGTTACAATGGAACACAAGCTGTTGGTTCTTCTTCATATACACTTTATTTCCAGTATAGAACTAATGAAGACGTTCAAGCCGGCAGCGAAACTTATGAATCGACTTTTGCCGCTCAAACTTCTGTTGAACAAACAGCCACTGACGGAACTTTTTCACACTACGACATAGACCTTACAAAATATGTAGGAAATAGGAGCACTGATACTCTTGAAAAAGCTATCAATGAGTTGAAAAATATAAATTTTTATTTAAGCGATGATAAAACGTATTCCTTTATTGATTCGACAATTTTAAAAGATCTCACCTCGCCGAGCAATTATAAGATTGATTTGAACCAGTTGAGAACTTCGGTTAAAAAAGGTAACGATATAGCAACTGCAATTCAAGATCTTTTAACTTCGTCGATAACCTCTAAAACTGTTGACGGTAAAACGCCGAGAGTTCAAAAAATTTCTAATGGTATTAGGGCGTGTTGGTAAAGTCTAAATTTTTATCATGACGGTGGCAAGAAGAACAAAATTTAAAAAGCAAACGGACAATTTGTCGTAACGTGTTGCAATGTGTCTGTAGTGTTTGATGCGATTAAAAAATCTTTCGATAA
>JAFZMV010000073.1 GCA_017553205.1 Selenomonadaceae bacterium
AAATAATTTGCCGAAGGAGTTTTAAAAATATATGCTCTGTAAAGTGAATTATTTATCAAAAAAAACGGTTCCGCCAAAAAATTTTTAAAATTTTTAAATTCTTCATCGCTCCACTCTTCGACTTTAACAGGAAAAAATTTTTCGCCATTATAAACAAAAAAAATTTTTTTGACAAGAAAAAGTATATTGCAATGATATAGTTTTTTTAGTATAATCTCGTCAATTTATTTTTGGAGGTGAAAAAAATGATTTATGCTGATAATGCGGCGACTACAAAAATGAATAAAATTTCTATCGACGCGATGACTGATTGCATTAAAAATTTTTGGGGAAATCCTTCAAGCTTGTATTACTTCGGGCAAATTGCGAAAGAAAAATTAAATTTTTCCAGAAAAATTATCGCGAATTGTATCGGTGCAATTTCTGAAGAAATTTATTTTACTTCGGGCGGAAGTGAATCTGATAATCAAGCAATAATTTCTGCGGCAAAAATCGGTGCGAAAAAAAATAAAAAACATATTATTTCTACAAAATTTGAACATCATGCAGTTTTGCACACGTTAAAAAAATTAGAGCGTGAAGGTTTTGAAATTGAATTGCTCGACGTTCATGAAAATGGAATTATTTTTCCGGAACAAATTAAAAATTCAATTCGTGAAGATACTTGCCTTGTGACAATTATGTTTGCAAATAATGAAATCGGAACCGTGCAACCGATTGAAGAAATTGGAAAAATTTGTCGCGAAAATAAAATTATTTTTCATACCGACGCAGTGCAAGCCGCAGGTCATTTGAAAATCGACGTAAAAAATCAAAATATTGATATGCTTTCGATTTCCGCACATAAATTTCATGGACCGAAAGGCACGGGAGTTTTATATGTTCGCAAAGGTATTCCGCTGACAAATTTAATTGAAGGCGGTGCACAAGAAAAAAATAAACGTGCAGGAACTGAAAATTTGCCGGCAATTTTTGCGATGGCGATGGCTTTAAAGGACGCTTGCGAAAATTTAGAAAAAAATAATGAAAAAATTTATTTTTTACGCGAAAAAATTATCGACGGACTTGAAAAAATTCCTCATTCAATTTTGAACGGCGACAGAAAAAATCGTTTGCCGGGAAATATAAATTTTTGTTTTGAAGGAATTGAAGGCGAAAGTTTATTACTTTTGCTCGACGATAAAAAAATTTGTGCGTCAAGCGGTTCAGCTTGCACTTCAGGTTCATTGGAGCTGAGTCATGTTTTATTGGCGATTGGACGACCGCACGAAATTGCGCACGGAAGTTTGCGTTTGTCGATTGACGAAAATATTTCAGAAAATGATGCAGAATATATTATAAAATCTGTCGGCGAAGTCGTGGAATATTTGAGAAATATTTCGCCGCTCTGGAAAGATAAAATTTTTGGTAAAAAAGAATTTTTTTTGAAGTAGGAGAAAAATTTTATGGCACTTTACAGCGAAAAAGTTATGGATCATTTCAGAAATCCGAGAAATGTCGGAAGTATTGAAAATGCTGACGGAATTGGCGAAGTCGGCAACGCAAAATGCGGCGATATTATGAAAATTTATTTGAAAATTGACGACGAAAAAATTTCTGACGTAAAATTTGAAACTTTTGGTTGCGGCAGTGCAATCGCGTCAAGTTCAATGGCGACTGAAATGATTAAAGGAAAAAATTTGTCAGAAGTTATGAAAATTACAAATAAAGCAGTGACTGAAGCGTTGGACGGTTTGCCCGCACATAAATTGCATTGTTCGGTTTTGGCGGAGGAGGCAATACAAGCGGCTGTGAAAGATTATTGCAAAAAAAATAATCGCGAATTTAATTTTGTGTGATTGACTGAAAAATTTATCTCCGATGAAAAAGTCGGAGATTTTTTTTGCCAAAATACTTTTTTCTTTACAAAAAGTTTTTTTATGGACTTTTTTCTTTACAAAAAGTATAATGGTAAAAATTCTAAAAAATCGTGAAAGTTGGCGTTAAATATGGTTATGGGTCGTCCGAAACTTGAAATTACTCGCAACAGAATCATAAATATCAGAGTTACTGATTTTGAGTTTG
>JAFZMV010000006.1 GCA_017553205.1 Selenomonadaceae bacterium
GTCCGAGTTCGACGGCTTTTTTTATGTAGTCAGAAAAATTTTCTGCGATAAGTTCTGAAAGATTCGCAGATTTTAAAATTGACGCACTGAAATTTTCTCCATGAGTTTTTCCGCAAAGAGAAATTACAGGCACGCCCATGAAAATTGCTTCGCAGGTTGTCGCACCGCCAGTGTATGGAAATGTATCAAGTGCAATGTCAATTTCCTTGTACTCTTCCAAATAATTTTTACTGTAGGGACTCAATTTAATTTTTTCAAGCGGGAAATTTATTTTTTCAAGACGTTCAGTCAAAATTTCGCGTCCCTGTTCGATACTGCAAATTTTACTTTTTATGACCAGACGAGAATTTTCTACGCTCTCCAAAATTTTTTTCCAAGCAGATAAAATTTCGTCAGTGACTTTTGAAAAATTATTGAAACTTCCGAAAGTCACAAAATTATTTTTCAAAACAGGTGCAACAATTCCCGCGTCAGGCATTTTTTGAATCGGCGAGTAACACAGAAAATTTTTCAGCGGCAAAATTTTTTCGGTGAAACCGCCATAATTTTTATTTGAAAAAAAATAATCCACCGCATTTAAACCTGTCGTCGAAGTGTAACCAATCGCGGAAATTTGAATCGGTGCGGGCTTGTATGCGAGAATCGGCAGAGCATTATTTTGAGAATGTCCAGAAAAATCAACCAGAATATCAATTTTATCCTTGTAAATAATTTCCGCCGACTGCTGAATATTTTTCCCGCTCAAATCACGCCACGAAATTTTATTTTTCTTGAATTTTTCTGTAACAAAATCTTTTTTGCCGATCTGATAGCAGGTCACAGAAAATTTTTTCGCGTCGAAATATTTCAGAAAAGGCATGAAAAAATTTGCGGCGGCATGCTGTCTGAAGTCAGGAGAAATATAACCGATTTTCAATTTTTTATTTTGAGAAATTTTTTTGTTGTGCGTAAAAGTTTTTATCTCGTCGAAAAAATTATTATATTTTTCCGCAAGTTTTTTTGAATCGTCCGCAGAAATTTCTCGGTAATTTCTCAAAAATAAATGTTTGGAATAAAGTTCGGCGGCAAAAATCTTTTTATCAGCCAAGCCGCTTGCCTCGTTCAAAGAATTTGCGGCGGAAATCGGATCGCCAGCAAGATAAAAACCGTTTGAAATCCAGCACAAAGCACGAAATAAAATTTTCTTCGTCAAAAAAATTTCATCTTCGTTAGTCAGGTTTTCAAGAATTTTTTTTGATTCTGCAATAACTTCGGAAAAAATTCTTATCTCGTCTTTCAACAAAAATTTTTCTGACGAAATGCCACCCAAGACCAATTTTGCACGAAGATTATTTTTTTCGACGGACAAAGATTTTTTCGCAAAATTTTCTGCGTCGTCCAAATTTTTCAAGTATAAAGCCGACTCCGCCAAAATTGCGAAACCGTCCGCAGAATTTTTTTCAAGTTCAAAAATTTCTTCAGCTGCTCCGCACATTGATTCAGGGTCGCCGTCCGAAATAAATTTTTCAGACAAAATCAGCCAGCTTAATTTTTCTGTCATAGTTTCACCTCGTGTGAATTATATCATAAAAAATTTTTTTCAACGTCAAATTTAAAATGATTCTACGCAAAATGACGGAAAAATTTTTCACGCAAGGATTTCAGGTAAATTTTGCAGAATATGTTAAAACTTTTTCGACGGAGGAAAATTTTTTATGATTTATATTCTTTCGATAATCGGTGTTTTGATTTTGGCGGCTCTTTACAGATTTTTTCCGAACAAAAAAATTTTCACTTATTTTTGTTTTCTGTTGATTATTGTTTTTTGTGTAAGTGCTTTTATACAGTACAAAACTTCCGAACAAAGAATCATGACGCGTGAACAAATTGAAGAAATTCGACTTCAACAAAATATTTTTGGTAATTGGTACGCAGAATATCAAAAAGATATTGACGCTTTGGACAGAAATTGGCAACTGTATTATCAAATTGTGGAAAGTTTAAAGACTGCAGAAATTTATGAGTATTCGACTTATGAACAGTTGCAGGATTTAAAATTGTCGGCAGTTGATGAGCAGTTAAAAATTTATGATTTGGAAGTTCCGAAAGAACTTGACGACGAATGTCACATACTTTTGGCGGAAGTTATCAAAAAAACAAAAATTTATTCAGATGCTCAAGTTAAAATTATTTCTGCGGTATGCAGTGCGGCTAATCCAGACAACTCGGAAAATTTTGATCTGCAAGTTCTCAATAAATTTATCAAAGAAATTACAATTCGAGAAAGTCCCGCAGGTCTTTTCACCGCAAAAGAAATTTCTGAAATCCGCGACAGATTGACTGTACCGGGAGAGGGCGGCAAAGATGAAGAATTATAAAACAGTTTCAAGCGGAGAAATTTTTTCTGCAGAGTACGAAATAAAAAAATCAAAATTTATTTCCCACGTCAAGCACGTTGAAACAGAGGAAGAGGCAAGAGAGTTTATTCAAATTATCAAGAAAAAATTTTTTGATGCACGTCATAATTGTTCTGCGTGGATTTTGGGAGAGAACGGAGAAAAACAAAAATCAAATGACGACGGAGAACCGGGCGGAACTGCGGGGAATCCGATTTTAGAAACCGTCAAAAAAAATAATCTTACAAATATTTGTATCGTCGTTACAAGATATTTCGGCGGAATAAAATTAGGAGCGGGCGGTTTAATTCGTGCATATTCTCATTCTGCATCGCTTGGAATTTCTGCCGCGAAAATTATTGAGATGAAAATTTTTCAAAAAATTTCTGTGACGATTGAATATAACTTTTTGGCGACTGTGGAAAATTTTCTTCGTCAAAAAAAAATCAACGTTGCAAATTCGGAATATGCCGAAGATGTCACGCTGACAATTTTTATTTTGCCTGAAGAAGTTGAAAATTTTTTGTCGGAATTAACTGAACTCACCGCCGCAAATTTTTTGGCGGAAGTTCAAGAAGAAATTTTATTCGCTGTTGAAAATGACATTGACGAGCAGAAAAATTTTCAGTAAAATTCCTGCAGAAAATAAAAGGAAGTCGATTTGATCCGTCGACTTCCTCAGACAGTGTTGATACCGAAAAAGCCGCCGTGATGTGCGGCTTTTTGAGTTACTTAAATAAGTAAGTCAAAACGGCGGTGATAATCTGCACGATTGTGCAAACTGCAATGACTTTTTCAAATTTTGTCATAATCACCACCGCCCCTCCGAAAAGAGGAAGCCGACAACCGACTACACTGGAATTATACAAAACAAAATTTCAAAATTCAAAATTTTTTCCGTTTAAAAATCAGTTATCAAGATATTATTTTTGTGCAAAAAGTTTTTGATTGAAGAAATTTTTAGTTTGCAGTAAAATGACAGTGAAAAAATATTTGGGGGTTTTTTATGTTTCATGTAGTTATTGATTTGGAAATGAATCCTGTCAGTCGAGAATTTAAAGACGTGCGGCGTTTTATTCTTGATGAAGTTATAGAATTCGGTGCAGTCAAACTCGATGAAAATTATGTATCAATCGAAGAATTTCAGTGCTATGTTCGTCCTGAATACGGCGAAATAAATAAGCACATAACAAAATTAACCGGAATTACTTCCGAAACTGTTGAGGATAAATCGACTTTTTCAGACGCATTTAAAAAATTTTTTGACTGGATCGGAACTTGGGACATGAAAATTTATTCGTGGAGTTCTTCCGATATTAAACAGTTGAAAAATGAATGTTCTTATAAAATTCCTGATTTTGATATTAAACGTCTTGAAAGTCAGTGGATTGACATTCAAAAAGAATTTGATGACAGAATCGGTTTGCACAGTAATTTGGCTTTGAAGCATGCCGTCGGAGCAATGAACAGAAATTTTGAAGGTATTCAACATACAGCCCTTGCAGATGCCGCGAATACTGCCGCAATTTTATCGCTCATGCAGGACGATGAGGTTTTTCATGAAACCATGAAACCTGTTATTGATTTATTAAAACCCAAAGCACTTTCGGAGTCACTCGGTGATTTGTATCCTGAACTTACAAATTTAAAGTTTGATTGAAAAAGTAGAAGAAAAGCGGTCGAAAAATTCGACCGCCTTTTTTATTTTCAAAATTAGCAAGTTGAATGGAATTTCTTTTTTTGATAAACTTCAAAAAAATTTTTGATCGGAAGGAAATAACTTGAAAAAAATTTTACTTGTATATAATCCTGTTTCGGGAAATGCGGCTTTCAAAAAAAATCTTGATTCGATTGTAGAAAGTTTTCAGCAAAGAAAAATTTTGCCTATTTTATACAGAACTCGTGCCGAAAAATCTGCTGAAGAATTTTTTGAATGTGTAAAAATTTCTGATGTGCAGGGAATTATTTCGGCGGGCGGTGACGGAACTCTGCATAGAGTTATAAACTGGATAAAAAATTTTGAAATAAATTTGCCCGTCGGAGTTATAGGCAGCGGCACTTCAAACGATTTTGCCGCACATTTAAAAATTTTCGACATTGAAAAATATTTTGACGTTATCGCGGAAAATAAAACTCGTCCGATTGATTTGGGATTGGTCAACGGCAAAGAATTTTTCATAAATGTAGCAAGTGCGGGAGTGTTTACTTCGATTGCCCATGAAGTTGACTCGAAACAAAAAAACGCACTCGGAAAAATCGCCTATTATCTTCGCGGAATTGGTGAACTGCCGAATTTTAAAACGATTGAACTTGAAGTGAAGGCTGACGGAAAAATTTTTCAGCTGGAGGCTTTTTTATTCCTAGTTTTGAACAGTCCCGCAGTTGCAGGCATGAAAAAAATTTCCGAATCAGCAAAAATTGACGACGGAAAATTAGATTTTCTTGCGTTGAAAAAATGCAGTCCGCGAAAACTTTTGTCAGTAACTCAAAAACTTTTTTCAGGAAAATGCGTACAAGATGACCCGAATGTTTTTTATATTCAGGCGAAAAATTTTGAAATAAAATCTTCAGCAGATTTAATCAGCGATCTTGACGGAGAAATTGGAAATCCTCTTCCGTTAAAAATAGAAACTGTCCGTCATTCCGTGAATTTTTTTGCGAACTCTGAATTTTGATTACAAGTCGGAAAATATTAATTTGGTGATTAATACAAAATTTTTAGAAAATTTTGCTTGCAATTTGTTTTCAAGCTGATATAATTGCCCTATCGAAGTTAAAAATTGTGTTTAAAGACAAGGGGGATTTGTAATATGGCGAAAATTGCGAAAGTTATTGGTCGTGAAATTATTGACTCTCGCGGTAATCCTACAGTTGAAGTTGATGTAGTTCTGGAAAATGGAATTGTTGGACGTGCAGCTGTTCCTTCCGGTGCATCTACCGGTGAAAATGAAGCTCTTGAACTTCGCGACGGCGATAAAGGTCGTTATCTTGGCAAAGGCGTTTTGAAAGCTGTAGAAAACGTCAACAATGTTATCGCTCCCGCGATCGTCGGCGACTGTGTACTTGATCAGCGTGCACTTGATTACAAAATGATTGAACTTGATGGAACTCCCACCAAGAGCAAACTCGGTGCAAATGCTGTTCTCGGTGTTTCACTCGCCGCTGCAAAGGCTGCTGCTCAGTATGTCGGACTGCCCCTTTACCGTTATATTGGCGGATGCAATACATATAAAATGCCCGTACCGATGATGAACATCATAAACGGTGGTGCTCATTCCGATGCTCCGATCGCTTTCCAAGAATTCATGATTCGCCCTGTAGGTGCTCCGAATATGCGTGAAGCTATCCGCATGGGAGCCGAAGTCTTCCATAACCTCGCAAAAATTCTTAAGGGACGCGGACTTTCTACTGCTGTCGGTGACGAAGGCGGCTTTGCTCCTAAACTCAACGGCATTGAAGATGCTCTCGATGTTATTGTTCAGGCTATTGAAAAAGCCGGCTATAAACCTGGCGAAGACGTTAAAATTGCTATGGACTGTGCGGCATCTGAATTTGCTTACAATGAGGACGGAAATTGGTTCTATGACTATCGCAAACTCAAAGACGGCAAAGAAAAAGATCCTAACGGCAAGAGACTCAGTGCAAAAGAGCAGATTGACTTCCTCGAAGAGCTCATCACAAAATATCCGATTGATTCTATCGAAGACGGTCTTGACGAAAATGACTGGGATAACTGGGTAGAACTTACAAAGAGAATCGGCGACCGTTGCCAGCTCGTAGGCGACGACCTGTTCGTTACCAATACTAAATTCCTTGAAAAAGGTATTAAGATGGGTGCGGCTAACTCTATTCTCATTAAAGTTAATCAGATCGGTTCCCTTACAGAAACTCTCGAGGCTATTGAAATGGCTCACCGCCACAATTACACGACTGTTACTTCGCACCGCTCCGGCGAGACCGAAGATGCAACAATCGCAGACATTGCTGTAGCTACCAACAGCGGACAAATTAAGACAGGTTCTTTGAGTCGTACAGACCGTATGGCTAAATACAACCAGCTTATCCGCATTGAAGAAGAGTTGGGCAAAAATGCTGTTTATCAGCGTGCACCGCTCCTCAACAAAAATATCGGACGTTAATTTTAAACGAGTCTGAAATTTTTCAGGCTGAACGGTTATAAAAAAAAGAGTCCTGCTCAAAATTCCGAGCGGGATTCTTTTTTAGTTTCCAAAATTATTTTTGCAATGTCAGCCGCCGCATTAACTTTGCTTAAATTTTTTGCGTTCAAACTCATTTCAGACAGGCGGGAAGGATTTTCTAAAAATTTTTCTACGATTTCAGAAATTTTTTTGTCTGCAGAAATTGCCGCTCCGTTTTTTACGGCATATTCTGCATTTTTTGTTTCGGGTCCGGGTATCGGTGCATGCAAAATCATCGGCAGACCTGCCGCAAATGCCTCCGTCATTGTCAACGCTCCGGGTTTCGTTATTAACAAGTCAGATTTTTTCATCAAGCCGCAAATATTTTCCACATATCCCAAAATTTCTAAATTGTGTTTCGATTGGAAATTTTTCAGGCGGGAAAGTAATTTTTCATTCTGTCCCGCAACGACTAAAATTTTTAACGGTGCAGAAATATTTTCAAGTTCCATTAAAGTTTCTTCGATTGAACCGAGTCCCAAGCCTCCGCCCATCATTAAAATTGTAAATTCATGAGAATCGCGGGCAGTTTGAAAATTTTCGTCATCTGCTGTCAAAAATTCTTGTCCGATTGGTATTCCAACCGCATGAATTTCTTGATTTTGTCGGCAGTTTTCGGCGAGTTCCGATTTCATTTTTTCTGTTGCCGTGAAATAAATATCAACTTCGCTGTAAATCCAAATTTCATGCAAGGAATAATCTGTTAAAACCGCCACCAACAAAAAATTTTCCGCTGATTTCGCGTGTAAAAATTTCCACAAAGATGCCGCCGCCTCAGGGAAAGGGTGAGTACAAATTACAACATCGGGACGGAATTTTTTTATAATTTTTGTGAACGGAAAATACATTGCCGCCGAAGTCAAAAGCCTTACGAAAATTCCAGATTGTTTTACTCCCGCAAAATTATAAATTCTGTCATATAAGTCGGGGATAAGTTTTAACGCGGCGAGATAAATTTTTTTCGTCAGCCAGTTCAGTGTGGAAATTTCTTTTGACATAAAATCAACCGTTAGCACTTCGTGATTTAAAACTTTTTCTATTGATTCAGCTGCCTTTGTATGTCCTGAACCGATTGACGCGGATAAAATTAAAATTTTCAAAATTCATCAAATCTGTGCGGCAGATACCCCCTGCTTTAGCAGTGGAGAGGAAACCGCACTCCTCCTCTCTGTCAAATAAAATTGATTTATCGACTTTGGAATTTTTCCGTTGACGATGAAAGTATTTTTGTTCGTCAAATGTTTTTCAACTCTCATCGACATCTGCTATCGCCTCCTTGATTTTGTTTAACCTTCGGCGACTTCTATACCGTTTCATCGAGTAACAATCCAACAAATTTACAATTTCTTCAAAAATTTCTTTACTGTCCAATTTTACCGAACCTACTTCGCTCATTACCACAATTTCGCAGTTATATTTTTGAAACAAATGATGAAACAGTTCAAATCCGACACGCGACAATCTGTCTTTATAGGTGATTACAACTCGCTCAATTTTGCCTTCAATAATTTCATCAAGCATTTCAAGGAAGTCATTTCGTTTTTCAAAACTGATTCCGCTTGCTGTATCTGAATATATTCCCGCTATCACATAACCGTTTGAGAAACAAAATTGTTTGAGATTTTCAATCTGATTTTCTAAATCTGCTTTTTGCTTTGCCCTTGAAACTCTTGCGTAAATTACCGTTTTACGTTTAACGTCTTTGTTCAAAAAATTATATACATCTTCTTCGTTGTAGTCATAACGTTTGTTTGGCAAAACATTGACGCGAATAATCCCTTCTTTTACATACTTTGTTAGCGTTGGTCGAGTTATTCCAAGTGTTCGGAGTACATCTTTAGCTAACACAATTCCTCACCTCCTGCGTGAAATTTTATCATCATAATAATAAAAACTCAATCATTTTTTAATATTTTTAATATTTTTTGGGAAAACAGTAACACGCTGCTCAATGCTTGAAAAGGAACTATTGAAACAAAACTTTTTTTAGGGCGTGTTGGTAAAGTGCCGAAAATAAAAACATAAGCAATTTTTTTCTGATAAAATGTGTTTGTTAAAAATTCATCGGAAAGGAAATTGCTTATGTCGAACACATTTTATCAAGGACGTTATTCGGTTTCAA